>JAKFVZ010000144.1 GCA_021732965.1 Reyranella sp. | reverse complement strand
GAAGGGGGTAGGTTTGGGGTGTGTTTGATTTCCCGTATCTAGAAATATAGTAATATCAATGTACTAGGAGGTAAGTGTGCCTCCCACTCTCTCCGCCATCTTTCTCGTATTTTCTCCCGTCGTCCCGGAGTTCGGCCCCCTGATGCGTACCCTGATTGTCGTCGCCTTGTTATCGCTGGCGGCCTGTTCGGCGAATTCCCAGTACTCCGAACCCTGGACCGTGAAAGCCGTCGGCAAGACCTACGAGGCGCGGGATGCCTGTCTGCAGCGGGAAGCGGCCTCCCATGCCACGGGGACCGAGGACCCATCGAGCATCGGGCGCACGGTCAGCGCGAACTGTCAGGCCGAGACGAATGCGTTGATCGCCAGCAGCAACCCGCACAATGACCCGGTCGTTACGGCTGCAATCCGGCAGGACTCGGATTTCAGGGCTGCGGGCTACGTGCTGAAAGCACGCGGCCAGTACGGCGGCCAACTCCGGCCGGCAGAGTGACGAGGACGTCGGGACGATGGACACTAAGACTCGGGCAGATGCCAAGATCGCGCTCGCCGATCTCATGATCCGCAAGGCGGGCCTGATCCGCACGATCCGTCATGAGATGCATAAGCAGGGCGTGGTTTACTTCAACGGCCTGACCGAGATTCTCGACGCGATCGACCGAGCGAAGAAAGACGACTGACCTCCAACCGAAAAGGATCTCGACATGCTTCGATCCCTGCTGACGACCGCCGCCGCTGCAACGCTTCTGGTGAGCGCCGCATTCACGGCCCAGGCTCAGACTCCCGCGGCCCCGGGCACGCCGCAGGCAGCCGGCCGGTCCGGTGCCAATGTCGGCTCGCTGACCTGCAAGGTGGCGGGCGGCATGGGCTTCATCTTCGGCTCCTCGAAGGACCTCGACTGCATCTTCGCGCGCACCGACGGTGTCGGCGAGAAGTACACCGGCTCGATCAAGCGCTATGGCGTCGATATCGGCTTCACCAAGGAATCCCAGATCGTCTGGCTGGTCTTCGCCCCCGGCAGCATTGCGCCGGGCGCCCTGACCGGCGGCTATGTCGGGGCGACCGCCCAGGCCACGGTGGGTGGCGGCGTCGGCGCCAATGTCCTGCTGGGCGGCGGCAGCGGCCAGATCACCCTGCAGCCGGTCAGCGTCGAGGGCAGCGTCGGCCTGAACGTCGCGGCGGGTGTTGCCGAGGTCGAACTCAAGTACGCCAAGTAACAGGCTTGCGGCAGCCCGGCCCGTCGGGTCAACTGGCGGAATGCCGGCTGCCGCAGACTCCCTCATCGCCCGCCTCCAGGCGGATTGCACCGCGGCCGAAGCGGCCGAGCGACAGGTGCGGGCGTCCCTCGAAGCGCAGATCCGGGAGGCGGAGCGCGCGCGCACCTTCGCGTGGCGCCGGCTCAGCGCTCTCTCCGACATGGCGCGGGTAGCGGCCCTCGAACCGGATCGCGACCTCGCCGTCGAGCGGCAGCTGGAAGCGCTGTTCCGCGATATCGGCTGGATCGAGACCGGGCTTTCCGAACTCGGGGATGGCGCGCGACCGCTGCTCGACTGGCTGCGCCCGATCGCCGAGGCGCTGCATGCGGGCGCGCATCCGGTGGAGCCCGCGGAAGGGGAGACGGCAGAGCCGCCGGTCATCGCCGATCCAATCGCCGCCTTCCGCGCCTTCGAGGCCTGGTACGAGGCCGAACGGGGCGAGCCCTTCCTGCAGGTCTTCGACCGCTACATGCCGCCCACGCCCGTGGTCGAGTTCTAGGGCGCTCGATGAAGACCGACTTCGAGCACTGGCTCGCGGCGCAGTTCGCCGAGACCGGCCCCTTCACGATCTTCATCCTGCTGGTGCGGATCACTCCCACCAGCGCCATGCCGCTGAAGTCGAGCTATGCCCACCTGATCGGCGATGACATGACGTGGCCGGAGATGCGCGGCCTGCTCGACGGCGCACGCACGCCCTGGGACGGTGTCGCGTTCTTCGTGGGGCTGGGGCACGAAGGCGGCCCGCTGCCCGACACGGTGGCGGCGCGCAGGCTCAAGGACGTCGAAGCCGACGTGAAGGCCGATCCGCTGACGCTCAATCGCGGCCTCTTCTTCGATCTCGAGGGCCGTCATATGCGGATCGACGAGACCGCGGCATGAGCCCGGACGGCACGGTGCGCCGGGCGGCCCGCCGCCTGACGGCCGGCGGCAGCGAGTCGCTGGAGGAAGCGGTGGCCGAGGAGGTCGCCGTGGCGCTGGTCTACAACGGCATCAGTCACGCAGTGATGATGGCGACGCCGTGCGATCTCGAGGATTTCGGCCGCGGCTTCTCCCTTACCGAGCGCATCGTCGCGAAGGCTTCGGAGATCTATGACATCGATGCCGAGCCGGTGGGACGCGGCATCGAAGTGCGGCTCGAGATCGCCGCGCAGCGGATGGCCGGTCTCCAGGAGCGCCGCCGCAGCCTTGCCGGCCGCACAGGCTGCGGTCTGTGCGGCCGGCAAGGCTGCGGCGGCGCTCCTGGAGACCGGC
>JAKFVZ010000597.1 GCA_021732965.1 Reyranella sp. | reverse complement strand
GCGCCGCACCAGCCGGTCGGCGCCGCCCGAGAGCAACTCCCCGCCATCGGGCAGGAAGGCCAGCGACCAGACCGGCAGCCCCGGCCCCACCAGCGTGGCCCTGATCACGCGCGTCCGGCGCTCGATCAGCGCCACCTGCCCGCGCAGGCCGCCGGCGGCCAGCGTCTCCCCGTCGGCCGACAGCGCCAGCGCGATCAGCGGCGTCTGGCCGATGGCGATCTCGGCGCGCGCCGCGCCGTCGGGACCGAACAGCCGCAGCACGCCGTCGGCGGCCGCGACCGCGATCTCGCCGTCCGGCGCTGCGACGACGCCGTTGAGCGCGGCCGGCAGCGTGACGATCCGTGCCGGCCCGTCATCGGCCGGCCATATCCGCAGGGTCGCGTCATAGCCCGACGAAACCACCGCGCCGCCGGGCAGGAAGGCGACGCCGTTGACCGGCCCCCGGTGCCCCGAAAGCACGCGCACCGGCCCGTCGGCGAGCGAGACGACGCGCACCGTCTCGTCCCACGACGCCGAGGCGAGATGCCCGCCCTCGGGCGAGACGGCGATGGCCGCGACCGGCCCCTTGTGCCCCTCCAGAACCCGCGCCGGCGAGGCCGCATCGCCCTGCCACAGCGCGATCCGGCCATCCTCCGCCCCGGTAGCGAAGCCGAGCCCGTTAACGGTGGCGACCGCGTTGATCGCGCCCTGATGGAAGCGCAGCACTTTGTCGGCCGCGCCGCTATCCAGCCGCCACAGGATCGCCGACTGGTCGAACGAGCCGGTCATGGCGAGGCGGCCGTCGGGAGACACCGCGACGGCCCGCACCGGCCCGCCATGCCCGCGCAGCTCCTGCGCCGGGGCGGGGGAGGAGAGGGCTGCGGCCAGAGCCAGCACGGCCGCGAAAACCCGTTTCCCCCTGGGGGAGACGGTGGCGGCGCGAAACGCTGACGGATGAGGGGAGGAAGGTGTCAGAGGTATGCTCTTTACAGGTTGGCGATTGAACGGAGAGTGGCATCCTCTCTCCTGCCATCGCAAGGCGCTCAAAGCCCTATCTTTGATGTCGCACCGCCAAGGAATCCGACACATGAATACACTCGTCGAATACATGTATCGCGATGCGTCAAACTATAAGGAACTGGACAACTTCGTACTGGGTGGTCGCTTCGACATTTCGATGATCGAGCGTTTTCTCTTCGATCACGAATTCTTCATTCCCGAACGATTGGGAGTGAAAGCGCTCGTCCCCGCGACGAAGACGCCCGACGATCACTATCTGCATACGATCGAGGCGGCTATCGAAACGGACGATGCTGTATGCCTGATGAGCGCCGACACATTTGTCGTGCGGATGGAGCAAGCGGCGCGCGAAGGCTGGTTCTACGAGAAGCTGTCGGCCAAAGAGGCGCTCATGATGCGGGAAATGGGCCGAAAAGCCGGCTTGGCAAATCCGGATTGGGATGAGCGGTGATCGTCGGGCTCAGCCTTTGAAGACGTGGTTGCGGTGGTGCTCGATGAACGACCGATGGGGCAAAGCTGTCTCGTCGCGTGGCACAAACAGTGGGCGACCGTGCTGGACCAGTCCACCAAGCGCATCGGGGATGAGTTTAGGCGGAGCGATCAGTGAAAGGTCGTCCGCAAGCGAAATCAGACCGCGATCGAACAGCCAATGGACGGTTCCCGACAGCGCTAAGCCGTTTCTGACCGAATCCGGGCCGTTCGACGCTACCGGCATGATGTGCGCCGCTTGCACCTCGGGACGGCCTCCGCCGTTGATCAGTCTAAGGCCTGTGACGGCGCAACGGTTATCGTAGGCCGAGCGAACGTGGCGGCGGAAACTCTCTTCGCGGAAAGGGCGGTTGATCACGGTCTGGACAATTGGCCTCTCAAACGGCGTCTGGTCGGCGTCGGAGAAACCAAAATCGGCGGACTTCGTTTGGACGGCCTCACTCTCGACAATGCCAACGTAACCAGCGGAAAGTATCGCGTCGAATTCATGGTCGGGCAGAAAGCGGACTGAGCGTCCAAAAGCTCCTTTGCTTGTCTGGCCGTCATCACGCATCAGGCCAGCTTCGTAGTAGCCCCCCGCCTCCCGGAAGGGTACTGGACGATCAAAATCGAGAAAGCTATCGACATACGCATAGAAATGATCGGCCAGTGTAGGGTCCGGCTCGATATGAGTTAGCCTTGCGAACGCGAAATACGCCTGCCGACCGCGTCCGGGAAGCGCGCCCGATCCTGATCGGCGCGGCTCATAATAGATGATCATGTCGCCAATCGCGGCTTCAGCTTGTCCGAGATATGTTCTTGGAAAATGATACTGCTTCTCCGGCACGTCTTTGTATGCCGGAGAGATACGGGTCATGAAAACAGCTTTTGCCATTAGCTCCTATGTGGCGCGTTTGGCTGGCCGTTGTCATTCGCAAAATTGAGCGCCGTCATGGTCGGGACAAGCCCGACCATGACGTGACTACAGGCGAGGAGTAGCCCCGGTGCTCACCCCGCCACCGCCCTCACCACCCGCCGCAC
>JAKFVZ010000148.1 GCA_021732965.1 Reyranella sp. | reverse complement strand
GCGAAAACGTTCGGCCGCGGCGCGCTCGTCGATCGCCGTCACCGGCGGCAGCGCGATGTCATGCCAGCGCCTGATCGCCGGCGCGAGGGCTCGCCCACCCGACGTCGCGACAACGGCATATTCCCCGCCCCGCAGTTGCACGATGCCGGTGAAGAAGGTCTCGGAGGTGTGGTCGGAAATGCCGTTGGTCAGGAAGTCATGGGCACGCGCCAGATTGACCCGCCGCGCTCCGCCCGGCAGATCGAGCAACTGCTTGATCTCCGAGGCGAAGGCGACGCCGCTCGGCAGCGCCGTCAGGTAGAGCGGTTTGATTCCGTAGCGGTCGCGCGCCGCAAACAGCGTCTTGTCGCGATCGTCCCAGATCAGAAATGCGAACATGCCGCGCAGCCGCGCCAGGCACTCCGGCCCCCAGAGCATGTAGCAGCGCAGCAGCACCTCCGAATCGGACTCGCTGACGAAAACCTCGCCCTGCGCCCGCAACGTCTCGCGCAACTCGATGTAATTGTAGATCTCGCCGTTGAAGACGAGATGATAGCGGCCGGACGCATCGGCCATCGGCTGCAGTCCGGCATCGGACACGTCGATGATCGCGAGCCGCCGATGTCCGAGCGCGACCGGCCCGGCCGGACTGGCGTAGTCCTGCCAGCCGCGTCCATCCGGTCCGCGATGGGCTACGATGTCGATGCGCTCAGGACCGACCGGCAGGCCTATGGAGCCGAAAATGCCGCACATCAGCCGGCAATCCCGCGTGGCGCGCGGTTGGCGGCGGCCATCAGCCGCGATGCCCGCGGATGCATCCGAGCACCGCTTCCGCGGCCTGTCCCGTCCCGTAGTCGACGATCTCCGACCGCGGCTTCCAGTCCGGCGCGGTCCAGAGCCGGTTCCAGCCATGGTCGATGGTCTCGGTCCACTCGGTCTCGTCTCGCAGGGTCACGCAAGGGCGGCGCGCGAAGTAAGCTTCCTTTTGCAGACCGCCTGAATCGGTCAGAACGAGGCTGGCGCCGTCGAGCAGGCGCACCATGTCGATATAGCCGACCGGATCGATGATCCTGATCGAGCGCAATCGCGTTTTCTGCCGCTCGACGGCCTGACGCGTGCGCGGATGGATCGGCAGGACGACGGGACGGTCCTGCGCCGCCTCGGCGATCGTGTTCATCACCGACTGGAGGCGGACCGGATCGTCCGTGTTCTCCGCCCGGTGCACGGTCGCCAGCGCGTAACCGCCATCCGTCAGGCAAAGATCAGCCAGAATGGTCGAACTGTCGCGCGAGCGCTTCTGGGCGTGGAGCATGGCGTCATACATGACGTCGCCGACGTGATGCACGCCTTTCGTGACGCCTTCCGCCGCGAGATTGTCGATGCCGACGGTCGTGGGGCTCAGCAGCAGCGTCGAGACGTGATCCGTCAGCACGCGATTGATCTCTTCAGGCATGCGGCGGTTGAACGAGCGAAGACCGGCTTCGACGTGCACGATGGGGATATGGAGCTTTGCCGCGGCCAGCGCGCCGGCGAGCGTGGAGTTGGTGTCGCCGTAGACGAGTACCCAGTCCGGCTTATGCCGGAGCAGGCAGCGCTCGATGCCCTCCAGCATCTGGCCCGTCATCGCTCCGTGCGAACCGCCGTGGATCGCCAGGTTCTCGTCGGGCTTGGGAATGTCCAACTCCTCGAAGAAGACATCCGACATCATCTGGTCGAAATGCTGCCCGGTATGGACAAGAATTTCAGAGAAATCGTCCGTCGCGCGAATAGCGCGGCTGACCGCCGCCGCCTTGATGAACTGCGGCCTCGCACCGACGACAGTGAGAATGGTGGCGCGGCTCATCTCGATGACTCCATATGCGAATTCCGGTAGGCGGTCAGCGTCTGCCCGGCGAGGACCAGGGGATCGTGCCAACGTTCCGCGAACGCGCGGGAACGAGCCCCGAGCGCGTGCAATTCCGCCCTCGGCATGGCGATCAGCCGCTTCATGACGTCGTATATGCGATCGGGAGCCGCATCCACGACGGGAAGATCGTCGAGGAACGCAGCGTCGATCCGCTCCAGATCGCTCTTCCGGATATAGGCGACAACCGGCTTGCCCAGCGCCATCGCCTCGACGCCGAGCCCCCCGTACCAACCCGCGAGCAGCTGATCGATCACGACGTCGCATTCCAGGTATCGCCTCATCGCCTGCGCCCGGGGCAAGCCTTCGACGAGTTCCAACCGAAACGCAGCGCCTTCCGCGGTCAGCCTCGCGGCCGCGTCCAACAGGTATTGGGTGCCCTTCGCGCCCCGATGGCTGGGCGCGTGCGCAAAAACGAGGGAGCGCTCTGGGTCCAGCGACGGGAGAGACGGCGTCACGGAGAAGGGATCAAGGCTTGCATAGGGCAGGAAGCATGTCCGCTCCGGCAGGACGTGAAGAAGGTCGGGGTTCAGCGCATAGTGCAGCGGCGCATAACGGGCGAACTCGGCGATCGTACGGCGTTTCCAGCCATCTGAACCCGGCCGATAGTACTCCTCCCCCAGGGCTTT
>JAKFVZ010000718.1 GCA_021732965.1 Reyranella sp. | reverse complement strand
TGCGGGCCTGCTGAAGGTGATGTCCAAGATGGGCATCTCGGTCCTGTCGTCCTATCGCGGCGGCTGCAACTTCTAGGCTGTCGGCCTGTCGCGCTCGCTGGTTGCGGAATTCTTCCCCGGCATGCCCTCGCGCATCTCCGGCATCGGCCTGCGCGGCGTGCAGGCCAAGATCGCCGAGCAGCACGCGCGCGCCTTCGACGAGGACGTGATCGCGCTGCCGATCTGCGGCTTCTACAAGGCCCGCCGCGGCGGCGACCGCCACAACTTCGAGGGCGCGCTGATCCACATGCTGCAGGACGCGGTGAACACCGAGTCCTACGCGAAGTACCGCAAGTACAGCGAGGCGGTGCGCCGCCAGCCGCCGATCAACCTGCGCGACCTGCTCGACTTCAAGACCGACCGTGCGCCGATCGCACTCGACGACGTCGAGTCGATCACCGAGCTGCGCAAGCGCCTGGTGGCGCCCGGCATTTCGTTGGGGGCGCTGGGACCGGAAGCGCACGAGACGCTGTCGATTGCGATGAACCGCATCGGCGCCAAGTCCGACTCGGGCGAAGGCGGCGAGGATTCCGCGCGCTACAAGCCGCGGCCGAACGGCGACAACGCGTCCTCCGCCATCAAGCAGGTCGCGTCCGGCCGCTTCGGCGTCACCGCCGAATATCTGAACAACTGCCGAGAGCTCGAGATCAAGGTGGCCCAGGGCGCCAAGCCCGGCGAGGGCGGGCAGCTGCCCGGCCTCAAGGTCACGGAGATGATCGCGAAGCTGCGTCACTCGACGCCCGGCGTCACGCTGATCAGCCCGCCGCCGCATCACGACATCTACTCGATCGAGGATCTGGCGCAGCTCATCTACGACCTGAAGCAGATCAACCCCGAGGCGCGCGTGACCGTGAAGCTGGTCGCGCGCTCCGGCATCGGCACGATCGCGGCGGGCGTGGCCAAGGCCAAGGCCGACGTGATCCTGGTGTCGGGCCATAACGGCGGCACCGGCGCCTCGCCCCAGACCAGCATCAAGTATGCCGGCATCCCGTGGGAGATGGGCCTGTCGGAGACGCACCAGGTGCTGACCTTGAACCGCCTGCGCGACAAGGTTCTGCTGCGCACCGACGGCGGCATCAAGACCGGCCGCGACGTGGTGATCGCGGCCATGCTGGGCGCCGAGGAGTACGGTCTCGGCACGGCCTCGCTGATCGCCATGGGCTGCATCATGGTGCGGCAGTGCCATTCGAACACCTGTCCGGTGGGCGTCTGCACCCAGGACCCGAAGCTGCGCGAGAAGTTCGAGGGCTCGCCGGAGAAGGTCGTCAACCTGTTCAGCTTCGTGGCCGAGGAGGTGCGCGAGATTCTGGCGCAGCTCGGCTACAAGTCGCTGCTTGAGATCGTCGGTCGCTCCGATCTTCTCAAGCAGGTGAGCCGCGGCGGGCGCTATCTCGACGATCTCGACCTCAACCCGCTGCTGACCCGGGCCGACGGCGGCCACGAGACCGTGCATTGTACGGTCGAGGGCCGCAACGAGGTGCCCGACACGCTCGATGCCCAGATGCTGCGCGACGTGCAGCCGCTGTTCACGCACCGCGAGAAGATGCAGCTCCAGTACAGCGTGCGGAACACCCATCGCGCCGTGGGCACGCGCCTCTCGGCGATGATCACGCGCAAGTACGGCATGACGGGACTACAGCCGGACACCGTGACCGTGCGCCTGCGCGGCACGGCCGGCCAGTCCCTCGGCGCCTTCGCGGTGCAGGGCATGAAGCTCGAAGTGTTCGGCGACGCCAACGACTATGTCGGCAAGGGCTTGAGCGGCGGCACCATCGTGGTGAAGCCGACGATCTCCAGCCCGCTGGTGCCGGAGGCCAATGCGATCATCGGCAACACCGTTCTCTACGGTGCGACGGCGGGCAAGCTGTTCGCCTCGGGCCGTGCCGGCGAGCGCTTCGCCGTGCGCAACTCGGGTGCCGACGCGGTGGTCGAGGGGCTGGGCTCCAACGGCTGCGAGTACATGACCGGCGGCACCGCGGTTATCCTGGGACCGATCGGCGTCAACTTCGGCGCCGGCATGACCGGCGGCATGGCGTTCCTCTACGATCCGGAGGACGCGTTCAAGCTGAAGGTCAATCCCGAGACGGTGACGTGGCAGCGCATTGACCATCCGCACTGGGAGGCCGTGCTGAAGGCGCAGGTGGCCGAGCATGTCGCGGAGACCAAGTCGCCACTGGGCGCCCGCCTGTTAAACGACTGGAACCGTCAGCTCGAACACTTCTGGCAGGTCGTGCCGAAGGAAATGCTGACGCGCCTGCCTCAGCCGCTGACCGTCGCGCAGGAAAAGCGCGCCTAGAGTGTCTCCAGCCGATACAGAATTGTATCGGGCTTCCCAAACCACCTCACCCTGAGAACTTGTGAGCGTATTGAGCAAGCTGGCGGGTGTTTGTTCGTACGTGATGGTCGCTGGGCATACTTGTCGTCACATCCGGCATTGGTTGCCGTAGCCCAAGGCCTTGGAACGGCCTTGTCA
>JAKFVZ010000501.1 GCA_021732965.1 Reyranella sp. | reverse complement strand
CGGCGAGGCCCAGCAGCGGCACCAGGATGCGTGCTTCGAAGATGATTCCGAGATCGGGCTGTTCGCCTCTCTTCAGCACCATGCCGAGTCCGGAGCCGACGCTGGCATACACCACGGCCGCCGGCGCGATGCCGAGCATCGTCGCGGGCACGTATCGCCGCAGCTGCATGCCGAGCAGGGCCGGGACGATGTTGATCAGCCAGAAGGGAAACACCGGCACCAGCCTCAGAAACAGCAGATAGCTGAAATCGTTGTGGTGGAAGCCGGCCTCGAAACGCGCCAGCCGGGCGCCGGCGCGCTCCCGGAAGAGATCGCGAAAGGCGTAGCGCGCGGCGAGGAAGACGGCGATCGAGCCCGCCGTCGCGCCGAGAACGGAGAGACCGGCGCCGGCCCAGGTGCCGAACAGGAATCCGCCGACCGGCGTTGCCAGGATGGCGATCGGCAGCGAGAAGGCGACCATGAACGCATAGGCCAGCATGAACCCGAACGCCGCCAGCACTTGGTGCGCGGCGACCCACGCCGTCAGCGTCGCCTTGTGACGGGCCAGCATCTCGAATGAGAAATAGCGCTCGAGACCGAGCAGCAGGAAGGTCGCCAACCCGGCCAGCAGGATCGCCACTGGCAGCAGCCGGCGCAGTGTCGACGGGTTCATCTGGCCTTTCGTCTCGTTCAGCTTCGATATTGACGCTGCGGCGCCGATCCTCAAAGCACATGCTGTCACGCCTGAGTGACCGGCGGCCTCAGGGAGGCAAGCCCGGGTCGGTCGCCGCGAGACTCGGGCGGCGGTTCAGCTGTCGCCACCACGCGGCCAGTCGCGGCCGGCTGGCCAACAGCGCGGCGCCGCGCGTGGATTGCGCGAAGTAGGCGATCATCGCGCCGAGATGGAGGTCGGCCAGCGAGAGATCGGGACCTGTCAGCCATGTGTCGGTCGCCGCCAGCGCCTCCAGGGCATCGAGCACCGGAGCGGCTGCGGACAGTCCGTTCTCCAGTTCGGCCGGGTCGCCGGCCGTGTTGCGGTGAGGGTGTATCACATCGTGGACGAAGACCTGCCGGACCAGCGGCCAGTAGGCGTAGGCGTCGACCACGCCCATGATCTGGTCCATGCGGGCGAGCCGGCGCGTATCGGCGGGCTGGAGGGCAGGCCCCGGGAAGGTCCGGTCGACGTAGCGGGTGATGGCACCGGTCTCGTAGAGCCCGAATCCGTCATGGACCAGCGCCGGCACGCGCCCGAACGGGTGGAGGGCCAGATAGGCGGCGGGAATGTCGCCAGCGAAGGGGTTCACCTCCACCCGCTCATGGGCGACACCCTTCTCGGCCACGACCAGGCGGGCGATCCGGACGTACACGCTGTAGCGGTAGCCGTGAAGAATGAGGGTCATGGAGCATCCTAGCCCTCGTTGACTCCGGCGGGGCACATGCTTATTACCTCGCCCACGGATTTTGCCCCCGGCGCACCGCGCGGGGGCCTTGTTGTGTTCTAAGGAGTTGCGTCATGAAACGCACTTATCAGCCGAGCAAGCTGGTTCGCGCCCGCCGTCACGGCTTCCGGTCCCGCATGGCGACCGTGGGTGGCCGCAAGGTCATCGCGAATCGTCGTCGGTCCGGCCGCAAGCGTCTGTCGGCCTAGTTCTATTGGCCGCGGCGCGCCTCGGGCGTCTGCCGAATCGTAGCGACTTCCTACGCGTCCAGGCCGGGCGGCGATGCGCCATGCCCGGCTTTGTGCTTCAGGTCGCGCCTCTTCCAGCCGATCTCGTCTTTCCGGCCATCCGGGTCGGCTTCACCGTCAGCCGCAAAGTCGGCAACGCCGTCGTTCGCAACCGGGTCCGCCGCCGGCTGCGCGAAGTGGCGCGCCTCGTAATCCCGCAGGCGGCGCGCGCCGACCAGGATTACGTGCTGGTCGGCCGCCAGGGAGCCATCGGCCGGGACTTCCTCGCGCTGCAGGCCGAGCTGCAGGAGGCGCTGCGGCGCCTCAAGTCCCTTTCCGTCGCGACGCCATGACTGCCCCTTGATCTGCATTGGCTGCTTGCGCCGGAGCGCTTAAATCGCCAGTTTCCGGGCCGCATGATGTCCTTGGTCCTGCGCGGCGCGATTCGTTTCTACCAACTCACGCTCGCCTACTTCTTCGTCGGTGCCTGCCGCTACGAGCCCTCCTGCTCGGCTTATGCGGTCGAGGCGCTGTCGAAGCATGGCGGGCTGCGGGGAAGCTGGCTCGCCGCGCATAGACTGTGCCGCTGCGGTCCCTGGGGGGCCGGTGGCTACGATCCCGTTCCGCCGGCCGCCGCGCGCTCGCGCACGCCGCTTTCCTGTCACCCCGCCCGGCGCACCTGACGCGTCACGAAAGATCGCCGACCAATGGATCAGAAGAATTTTATCGTAGCCATCGTCCTATCGGTGCTGATCATCGTGGGCTGGCAGGTGGCGTTCCCGCCGTCCAAGCAGGCGACGCAGAACGGCCAGCAGCAGGCGTCGACGCAATCGGGCGCGCCCGCGGCACCGGCCGGTCAGAATGGCACC
>JAKFVZ010000316.1 GCA_021732965.1 Reyranella sp. | reverse complement strand
GATGTGCGCCTTGTGGCCGCGCACCGCCTCGACCAGCGTGGCCGCGCCACTGGCTACGCCGCTCAGGTGGCCGAGGAAATTCAACGCGACCCGCTCGGCGGTCAGCATCCCGCGCGCCGGACCCGTGATGGTCGCGATGCGATCGCCAGGCTGGAGAGACGTGCCGTCCGGCCGTTCGATCGTCATCCCGATAGACGGGTCGACCAGTCGGAAGGCCGTCGCCGCCGCGGCAAGCCCCGCCACGACGCCGGGTTGGCGAGCGACCAACACGGTCTTTGCCTTTGCGGTCGCCGGCACGATCGCGTCGGTGGTGAGATCGCCGGCGCGGCCGAGATCCTCCAGGAGGGCTGCGCGGACCACCGGTTCGATGAGTAGATCGGGAAGAGGGGGTATCGTCATCGCGGGTCTCAGGCTTCCAGCATGCGTTCGACCGCGCGCCGGGCCGGCTCGGCCACCGCGGGATCGATCGTCACTTCGTGCTGCATCGTTTCCAACGCGTGGCGGATCTTCGGCAGGGTGATCTGCTTCATGTGCGGGCAGAGGTTGCACGGCCGTATGAACTCGGTGCCGGGATGCTGGACGGCGACGTTGTCGCTCATCGAGCATTCGGTCACGAGGACGACGCGCGCCGGCCGCTTCAGGCCGACATAGTCGATCATCGCCGCCGTCGAGCCCGTGAAATCGGATTCGCCCACGACCTCGGGCGGGCATTCCGGATGGGCCAGCACGACGATGCCGGGATGGCCCGCGCGCAACTGCCGGATATCCTGTGCCGTGAACCGCTCGTGGACCTCGCAGTGGCCGGCCCAGGTGACGATCTCGACGCCGGTCTCGGCCGCGATGTTCTGCGCGAGATATTCGTCGGGCAGCATGATCACCTTGGGCACGCGAAGGCTCTCGACGATCTTCTTCGCATTGCCGGACGTGCAGCAGATGTCGCTCTCCGCCTTCACGGCGGCCGACGTGTTCACGTAGGTAACGACGGGAACACCGGGATAGCGTTGCCGCAGCAGCCGAACATCGGCGGCGGTGATCGAGGCGGCGAGCGAGCAGCCGGCGCCGAGGTCGGGGATCAGCACGCGCTTGGCCGGGTTCAGGAGCTTCGCCGTCTCGGCCATGAAGTGGACGCCGGCCAGGACGATCGTGCCGGCATCGACCTTCATGGCCTCCCGGGCCAGCGCCAGGCTGTCGCCCACGATGTCGGCCACGCAGTGGAAGATCTCGGGCGTCTGGTAGTTGTGCGCCAGGATCACGGCATCGCGCTCGCGCTTCAGCGCCAGGATGGCGTCGATGTCTCCGGCGAAGGCCGGCCATTCGATCGACGGGATCACCGATTTCACGCGGTCGTAGAGAGGGGCGGTACGGGCCATCAGGTCCGGCGAGAAGGCTAACGACATCTGACACCTCATTATGCTCAACAGGAGCATTAATTATTTATACTAAGAATGAGCATTAATGAGGTCAAGGTTTCAGTTTGGTCGGGAGAGGGGGAGCTTGGTGCCGGCGAGGGCGCGTTCGAGGACGACCTCGCGGCGGAAGCGGAACAGTTTCGCGGGCCGGCCGCGTGCCTCGGAGGTGCTGGCGCCCGTCGGTTCGACGAGGCCCTGCAGGTCGATCAG
This sequence comes from Reyranella sp., assembly GCA_021732965.1. Taxonomy (GTDB): domain Bacteria; phylum Pseudomonadota; class Alphaproteobacteria; order Reyranellales; family Reyranellaceae; genus Reyranella. The sequence continues at coordinate 904 of JAKFVZ010000316.1, read as the reverse complement.
CCGGCGGAAGTTCTGCTTGTGCATCGGCCGGCCCGCCAGCGCTTCGACTGCGCGCTGGAGCTGCAGCAGCGTGAATTCCGGCGGCATCAGCTCGAAGAAGACCGGCCGGTATTTGATCTTGGCCCGGAGCCGCGCGATGCCGGTGGCGAGGATCCGGCGATGGTCGTGGCGCATCGGCATGCCTGGAACGGGATCGGTCACGCGGGCCTTGGCCTCGGGCACGAGGCCCGCCTCGTAGAGCAGCTCGTAGCGCTGGAGGACGAGGTCCTCGTTCCAGTTCTCCAGCCCGTCGCCGAAGGTCATCTCGATCCGTTGCTGCCGCTCGCGCCGGCTCGCCGGGTCACCGTCAGCTACCCCCCATTTCGCGAGCTGAGGCAGGATCGACTGGGCGATCAGAGGCGAGGGACCCGTCCGCCAGTCCTCCCAGGGAAAATAGCGATACCAGCTTCGCCATTCCGGATCGCGCGCGCCGGCCGACAGGCGTTCGCGGGTGAGACCGAGATAGCTGATCGACACGACGCGCTGCCGGCCGTGCGAGGCCGGGCGGTTGCGATCGGCAAAGGTGTAGAGCTGCTCGACATAGCCGAGTGGATGATTTGTCTGCCGCTCGACCCAGGCGCGCACGCCGCTCTGCAGGGTGGGATATTCGGTCGCGAAGGGTCCCGACGGCAGCAGCGCGCCGTCGTCCAGCGTGAGGACCTGCGGCTGGTCTGCGGTCAGGGCGACCAGCACCGCATTGAGTTCGATGGCAACGGCGTCGGAAGTCGCGGGAGGCGGCGTCATGTCGGCCGCATTATGCACCAACGAGACGGTGACTTCGCGCCCGTCAACCCTTGTCCTTGCCCATCGCGGCTTTCATCAGGGCGATCGATTCCGGCATGTCCCAGTCGGCATCGCCCTCGAT
>JAKFVZ010000588.1 GCA_021732965.1 Reyranella sp. | reverse complement strand
CAACGCCGGCGAGCGGCAGGTTGCGGCGGGTGCGGACGGCTCGACGCTGTTCAGCGCCGCGCGCGGAAATCCGCTGGCGGTCTCCTATCCCAGCGACGGCTCCGTGCTGATCATCTCGCCGTCGGCGATCATGAAGGGCACCAAGCATCCGAATGCCGCCAAGCTCTTCATGGAATACCTCTATTCAATCGAGGCCTCGAAGATCAACGCCAAGCATTTCGGCATCCCGCTGCGTCCTGAAGTCCCGTCGCCTCCGGGCGCCAAGCCGATCAGCGAGATCAAGGTGATCCGGCCGACCGTCGCGGAAGTCGAGAAGGGCATCCCGGAAGTGATCGAGCAGTGGCGCGACACGTTCGGCAACTGATCCTCGGCGTCACGGCATGTCGGTAGCGGCTCCGGCCTTCGATCCGGTACCGGTGCGCCCCGTGCGTGCCAGCCGGTTCGATTCGTCCTGGCTCCTGTGGATCGCGATCATCGCGGTCCTCCTGTTCCTGGTGGTGAGTCCGTTCGTCTACCTGGTCATCACCAGTTTCCAGGCGGAGCGCACGGGCGACTTCACCCTGTCGAACTACGCGACGGCCTATGGCCGGGCGCGCTATGTCGATGCACTGTTAAACTCGCTGAAGCTCGGGGCGGCGTCGGCCGCCCTGGCCGGCGTCTTCGCGGTGCCGCTGGCCTGGGCCGTCGCGCGCACCAACATGCCGGGGCGCGGGCTCACGCGCATGCTGGTGCTGGCGACCTTCATCACGCCGCCCTACACCGGCGCCGTCGCCTGGATCCTGCTGGCCGGACCGAACGCCGGCTGGCTCAACCGCTTCTACATGATGGCGACGGGCGCCGAGGCGGGCCCGTTCAACATCTACAGCTTCACCGGGCTCGCGGTCGTCATCGCGCTCTATTCCTTCCCCTACATCTTCATCTTCACGACGGCGGCGCTGGAACTGGTTTCGTCGGAAATGGAGGATGCCGCCAACATCCTGGGCGCGGGGCCGTGGCGGACCATGCGCAAGGTGACCCTGCCGCTGGCGCTGCCGGCCATCCTGGGCGGCCTGATCATCTGCTTCCTCGAGGCGATCGCGCTATTCGGATCGCCCGCCATGATCGCCATTCCGGCACGCTTCAACGTGGTAACGACACAGCTATTCCAGTTCTTCGGCAATCCCGTGCGGGTCGAGGTGGCCGCGGCCTATGCGATGCCTCTGCTGGGCGTCACCATCCTTCTGGTGCTGGTCCAGCGGCTGATCGTGCGTCGCAAGGGCTTCGTCGCGCTTACCGGCAAGGGCGGCGAGCGCCGTCCCATCCTGCTCGGCCGCTGGCGCTGGGTGATGTTCGGTTACGCCATGTTCGTCGCGGCGCTGGCGGTGTTCTTGCCCTACATCTTCCTGGTCCACTCTGCTTTCGCGAAGGCGTGGGGTCGGGGCTTCCTGCTCGACAACATCACGATCGCCAATTTCCGTTTCATCCTTTTCGAGCACGCGACGGCTGCGCAGTCTGTCATCAACAGCTTCGTCTATGGCGGGATCAGCGCCACGATCGCTGTCTTCCTGACTTTGGGGGTCGCCTATATCGTGGCGCGGCGGCTGATCCCGTTCGGTGGCGTACTGGGATTCCTGTGCGTAGCGCCCTTCGTGATCCCGGGTGTCGTGCTGGCGATCGGCTTCTATGCCGCCTATGCGCCGCCGCCGCTCGCGCTCTACGGCACGGCCCTGATCATGATCCTGGCCTTCACCACACGTTTCCTGCCGGTGGGCTACGTCAACGCGAGTGCGGCGATCAACAGCCTCAATCCCGAAATGGAGGAAGCCGTCCGCGTGCTGGGCGGCAGCCGCATGACGGCGCTGCGCCGGGTCGTGGCGCCGCTGCTCAAGCGCAACCTGCTGGGCGCCTGGCTGCTGATCTTCATTCCGGCGACGCGCGAACTGTCGGCGGCGATCTTCCTGTATGGTCCCAACACCAAGGTCGCCTCGGTCATGATCTTCGACATGAGCGAGGAGGGCAATTTCGAGCGCTTGGCGGCGCTGGCGCTGGTCTTGCAGGTGCTTACCCTGCCGCTCCTATGGCTGGGCCAAAAGGCATTGGGCCGCGACTTCATGCTGAGGCGTACCGCGACATGAGCAAGCTGGTTTTGAAGAACGTCGCCAAGCGCTACGGCGCTTTCGAGGCGGTGTCCGATTTCTCGCTGGAACTGGCCAAGGGCGAGTTCGTGTCGCTGCTGGGCCCGTCAGGCTGCGGCAAGACCACGACCCTGCGCATGATCGCCGGCTTCATGCCGCCGACCGACGGCAGCATCGAGATGGACGGAAAGCAGATCTCGTCGGCCTCGGGCGTCGTGCCGCCCGAGAATCGCCGCATGTCGATGATCTTCCAGAGCTACGCCATCTGGCCGAACATGACGGTGGGCGAGAACGTCGGCTTCGGCCTGCAGGTCAGGAAGCTGCCGCGTGCCGAGATCGATCGCCGCGTCGACAAGATCCTGGACGTGGTCCAGATGCGCAATCTCAAGGGGCGCTATCCCGCCGAGCTGTCGGGCGGCCAGCGCC
>JAKFVZ010000762.1 GCA_021732965.1 Reyranella sp. | reverse complement strand
GTTCCAAGTTCAATCCCGCGCTCGGCATCGAGGCGCAGGGCTTCTGCATGGTGCCGAAACGGGATTAGACTTCCGACAACAAGGAAGAAGCTGGTGGAAACGATGACCGAGACCGTCCGCTACATCTATCGCACGAGAGCCTATTACCGGGCCCTCGGTTATCCGTCGGACTATGTCTGGGCGCGCTTCGACGAAGTGCCGTTCGCGCGGCTCTCCCAGCCGCTGTCGCAGGCCAGGATCGGGCTCGTGACGACGGCGAGCCCGCCGGACCTCGGCAATCGCGATTCAGCCGGCAAGCGGCAGGTCTGGTCGGGCCCGGTCTCGCCGGCCCCGGCGACACTGTTCACCGCCAACGTCGCCTGGGACAAGGAATCGACGCACACCGACGATCGGGCCAGCTTCTTGCCGATCGAGGCCCTGCAGGAGCGGGTGGCGGAAGGCACGGTCGGCGGCCTCGCGGCGCGGTTTCATGGCGTGCCGACCGAATACAGCCAGCGCAAGACGATGGAGATCGACGCGCCGCAGGTGCTCGAGCGACTGCGTGCCGACGGCGCCGATGTGGCCCTGCTCAGTCCGCTTTGACCCGTCTGCCACCAAACCGTGAGTTTGGTCGCCCGTCATCTCGAAGCCAATGGCATCCCGACCGTGATCGTCGGCTCTGCTCTCGACATCGTCGAATATTGCGGCGTGCCGCGATTCCTGTTCACGGATTTCCCGCTGGGCAATCCCTGCGGCCCGCCGTGGCGCCGGGACCTGCAGCGCACGATCATGGGGCAGGCGCTCGATCTTCTCGGGAGTGCCGAAGGGCCGCGCACGACGCGGCGTTCCGATATTGCCTGGCCGTCCGATGACGACTGGCGGCCACGCTACGGGCGGGTGAAGCCGGAAGAGATCGAGCGCCTCAGGAAGCTGGGCGAGGAGAGGCGCGAGAGACAGGCCGAGTTGAAGAAGCCCGGATAGGGCGGCTCTACGCTCCCGGCGCTACTCCATCTGGATGTTGAGCTCGCGCAGCTTCTTGGCCCAGAAGGCATGTTCTTCGCCGACAAACTTGGCGAACTGAGCGCGAGTCCGATCCGGCGGCATTTCCAGCCCGTCGCGGGCAAGCGCCTCTTCCCACTTGGGGTTCTTCATCGCTTGCTTGGCGGCCTTATCAATCTTGTCGAGGGTCTCCGGCGGGGTCTTGGCCGGGGCGAACAGGCCCTGCCAGCTCGTGACGACGACGTCGATCCCCTGTTCCTTCAGGGTGGGCACGTCCGGCATCGAACTGACGCGCTTGTTGCCGGTCACCGCCAGCGCCTTGAGGTTGCCGCCCTTCACCTGGGAGACCGCCGGCGGCAGCGACGAGAAGTTCATGGTGATCTGGCCGTTGATGACGTCGGCCACCGCCGGCCCCGTGCCCTTGTAGGGGACGTGAGTGATCTTGATTCCGGCCGCTTCCGCAAATAGCGCGCCGGCGAGGTGGTTGTTGCCGCCCACGCCCGACGAAGAGAAGGTGAGCTTCTCGGGATCCTTCTTGGCGAGCGCGACGAGCTCGGCGGCGTTTTTCACCGGCACCGAATTCCCCACGACGAGCACGTACTGGTAGTCCGTGATCTGGCAGACGGGCGCCAGGGTGGCGAGCGTGTCGATCATGCCCTTCTGGACGTGCGGGTTGATGATCACGTTGGTGCCCACGGCCACGAACAAGGTCTGGCCGTCGGGCTTGGCGTTCGCGACGGCGCGCAGGCCGATCGAGCCGGCCGCACCGCCTTTGTTCTCGATGATGATCTGCTGCCCGATGACCGGCGTCATGACGTGCGCCAGCTCGCGGGCGTTGATGTCCGTGCTACCGCCCGCGGCATAACCCACGACGAACGTGACGGGGCCGGACGGCCAGTTGGCCTGGGCGTGGGACACGGACGGCAGCAGCATGGACGAGCCGCCGAGCGCCAGGGCGTGACGCCGGGTGATGGGAAACATGTTCTTCCTCCTCTGCCGCGCGCGGTTATCCGCGTCGCGCAACCTCGATTTGCCGAGACCTTGAAGCCAATTCCGCCGGGCGGCAAGCGGGGTCTAGTTCTTCCCCGCGACGTACTTGCCGGCGCCGTCGCCCGCGAGCTTGCCCAGCACCGCGCCGGACACCAGGCCCGTGCCGCCCGGGTAGTTGTGATAGAACAGGCCGCCCACCAGCTCGCCCGCCGCGAACAGGCCGGGGATCGGATGGCCGTCGGTGTTCTCGACCTCGCCCTCGTTGCTGATCTTCAGGCCGCCGAAGGTGAAGGTGAGGCCGCAGGTCACGGCATAGGCCTCGAATGGACCCTGGTCGAGCGTATTGGCCCAGTTGCTCTTCGGTACGGCGAGGCCCCGTGTGCCGCGGCCGTCCTTGATCGCCGGGTTGAACGTCACGTCGGTCATGACGGCGGCGTTCCATTCCTTGATGGTCTTCAGGAACTGCTCCTGGTTCACACCCTCGAGCTTGGTCGCCAGCTCCTCGATCGTGTCGGCGCGGACCTTGGTCATGCGCTTGATGCGGTATTCGTCGCGCAGCTTGTCGAGCACCTTC
>JAKFVZ010000209.1 GCA_021732965.1 Reyranella sp. | reverse complement strand
CCTGTGGATCGCGATGCTGGCCGCGCGTGTCGATCACAGTCAGGCCGGCCGGGAAACGGGGCGTCACGGTCTCCGCCAGAAACGACGCCCACTCCGCGTCGCTGACCTCGCCACCCGCCGGCTTGTAGCGCCCGAAATAGAGGTTCACCTCGAGCGCCGATTGCAGCGGCGCCGGACATGCCGACGTCACCGGCCGGGCGCAGGCCGACAGCGCCAAGGCGAGCGACGCCGCCCCAAGCGCTCCCGTCCAGAGCCGGATCGGCATCTAGTTCAGGTACGGAACGGCCATGCCCTTGGTGACGGCGGGACGGGCGTTCACGATGTCGTACCAGCGCTTCACGTTGGGGAAGTCGGCGAGATTGACCGTGTGCCATTCGTGGCGCGCGGCCCACGGGAAGATCGACATGTCGGCGATCGTGTAGTCCTCGCCCGCCACGAAGGCGTTGCCGGCGAGCTGCTTGTCGAGCACACCGTAGAGGCGCTTGGCCTCGTCGACATAGCGCTTCATGCCGTACTCGATCTTGGTCGGTGCGGCGCGCAGGAAGTGATGCGCCTGGCCCAGCATCGGGCCGAAGCCACCCATCTGCCACATCAGCCACTGCAGCGAATCGTAGCGCTTGGCACCGTCGGCCGGCAGGAACTTCTTCGTCTTGTCGGCGAGGTAGATCAGGATCGCGCCCGATTCGAACAGGCTGTACGACTTGCCGCCGGGACCGTCGGGATCGACGATGGCGGGAATGCGGTTGTTCGGGCTGATGCGCAGGAACTCGGGCTTGTGCTGCTCGCCCTTGGAGATGTCGACCTTGTGCACGCTATACGGCAGTCCGCACTCCTCCAGCATGATGGAAATCTTGCGGCCGTTCGGCGTGCCCCACGTATGAAGCTCGATCATCTCTCAACGTCCCCCGTTCTTGTTGTTCAAATCGGCTGAGCGTCAGGCCCAGCTGTCGTCGTCCCCTGCGCCACCGCCATCGTCGAGCGACGCGGTGTCGTAGTCTTCCTGCGCCGGCGATCCGTCGGCGAAAGCCTGTTGCTGCTGTTGTTGCTGCGTCGAGTCGGGCGGCAGCAGTTCAGGCGGCGTCGTTCCCGTGGTTCCGCCCAAGGCGGCCTGCTGGCCGAACGGCCCCGGATTGCTGCCCATCAGGTTACGGATGCCTTCGAACAGCAGCGCGCCGCCGGCCACGCCCGCGGCGGTCATCATGGCCGTGCGCAGGAAGCTGCCGCCGGCGGCCGGCGGCTGTTGCTGCTGCAGCGGCGACACCGCAGCCTGCAGCGGCGAACGCGTGGACGGAACGGAGGGCTCGACCGTTGACGGAACCGACGTGCGCGGTGCGGCCGCGCCCCACGGACCCAGCCTGGGCGCGCTGCCGAGGAAGCTCGGGGCGGCCGCCGGCGGCTCCGCCGCGGTCTTCGCCTCGAGTTCGGCAATGCGCTCCTGCGCGGCCTTCAGCGCCTGCTCCTGCACCAGCACCGTCTGGACCAGCAGATAGGCCGACGCGGGCTGCTGCGCGGCAAGTCCGCGAATGAACTGATCGGCCTCGCCGTCGCGCGGCTGCGACTCGAACGGCTTCAGCCGGTCGAACAATCCGGAGATCAGCTCGCGTTCCTGCTGCTGCATGACAAAGCCTCCTGTCCCGACAAACCGTCGAGGCTCCGCCAACGTGGTTGTCCGCCAGCGGAGCGTCAAGGGTGCCGGTCAGTTGACCATTGCCTGGTAGACGAGGTCGCGCATCAGGTAGCGATAGCGCAGGCGTGCCTGCGGCGACTGCATCATGAAGATGACATACATGCGCTCGCGCGGGTCATGCCAGAAATAGGTCCCGTAGGCGCCACCCCAGTAATAATCGTTGGGCGATCCCGGCAGCGGGTTGACGCCCTGCACGTTGCGCACGGCGAAGCCCAGGCCGAAGCCCTGTCCCATCCTCGCACTGGGCTCCAGCGCCTCGAAGCGAAACATGTCGGCGCCCATCTTGATGTCGGGCGGCAGGGCGTCGGCGGTCATCAGGTCGATGGTCTTGCGCGACACGAGGCGCACGCCGTCGAGTTGCCCGCCGTTGGCGAACATCTGCAGGAAACGCGCATAATCGGCCGCGGTCGAGACCATGCCGCCGCCGCCCGAGCGCCAGGTGAACTTCTCGGTGATGTCCGGGATCGCCGGCAGTTCGTTCTTCGGCCCCTCCTTCATCGGCCTGGCGCCGCGCGCCTTCTTGTCAGCGCTGGCCTCGAAGGCGGTGTCGCCCATCTTCAGCGGCTTGGTGATGCGCTCCTCGATGAACTTGTCGAGTGGCATCCCGGAGGCGACCTCGACGACGCGGCCCAGCACGTCGGTCGACATCGAGTACTCCCAGGTCGTGCCCGGCTGGTAGAGCAGCGCCAGCTTTCCGAGCTTGTCGGCCATCTCGGCATTGGTCTGGCTGCGGTCGGCGACCTTAATGTAGAGATAGGACTGCTTCACCGGGTTGGCGCCGACCGCGCCGTAGGTCAGGCCCGACGTATGGCGCATCAGGTCGTGCACCGTCATCGGCCGGAACTGCGGCTCGAG
>JAKFVZ010000216.1 GCA_021732965.1 Reyranella sp. | reverse complement strand
TACCTACGCCGTCCAGGAACAGAGCCGGTTCTCCGATCTCGCCAAGCGCCAGTTCGCGCCGATCGCCGAACTCGACCGCGCCAATTACGTGCTGCGGCGGTCCCAGGCCGAGATGACCATGTCCACCGTGGCCATTGCCAAGGCACAGACCGACATCGGCGCCCATCAGGCGGCACTGGAGCTCGCGCAGGCGCAACTGGCGTCGGCCCAGTGGAACCTGGATCGCACCGTCGTCCATGCGCCGAACAACGTGCCGATCACCAACCTTACGGTCCGCAAGGGCGACATGGCCACGATCAACGTGCCGATCATCGGCATCGTCGATGCCGATGCCTGGCGCATCATGGCGAACTACAAGCAGTACTATATTCGCGACTTCAAGGTCGGCGACACCGCCTGGGTCTGGCTCGACAGCGCACCGTGGCATTTCCACAAGGGCCGCATCACCGGCATCGCCCGGGGTTTCAGCCGGAACCCCGGCATCGACAAGCTCTTGCCCTATGTTGCGCCGACCACCGACTGGATTCGCCTGCAGCGCCGGATTCCGGTGACGATCGTGCTGGAGGAACTGCCGCCCGGCTACAAGCTCTACATGGGCGCCGACGCGCGCACCGTCATCTTCCCGTGAGCCGCGGTCCGGCCATCGCGCGTTACGGACGGGCCGTCGCGGAGGACTTCCGCGAAGGCGCCCGGCTACTCGACCGGACGCTGACCGGGTTCTGGCGCGAGCTGGCCGACATCGGCACCCGACCTGCGCAAGCGCGCATGGGTATCGTGGCGGCGGTCTCGGTGGTGCTGACCACGAGCGTGGCGCTGCTGATGCAGCTCGATGCGCCGTGGTGGGCCGCGATCAGCGGCTACATGTCCCTGATGTCGACCGGTGCGGGCTCCGTGCGGCGCGGCCTGCTTCGACTGAGCGGCACGATCGCGGGCGCCTTTCTGGGTTTCGTCATGGCGCGCTGGGTTCTCTATGATCAGGTGGCGCTCTGCCTGTTCCTGGGAATCGCCACCATGGCCGGAGTCATCGCCGTCCAGGTAAGTCCTCACGGGCTGGCCTGGCTCTTCATGGCGATCACCTCCAGCCTCGTGCTGCTGATGAGCCTGAACGACCCGACCCTCGCCTTCCAGATCGCCTGCGACCGCACGATCGACGTCGGGGTCGGCGTTTCCTGCGCAGTGGTGACCGCCAAGGTGCTGCAGGACTGGCATGCCGAGCCGCCACCGACGGCACCGGGCTGGCGACACCTGCTCGGCGCGCAGTGGCCCTCGGTGCTGCACGGGCTTCGCGCCGGCATTTCCGTGGTGACCGTGCTGATCGTCTGGACGCTGGTCGACCTGCCGGACGTCGGCGAAATGGCGGTCACGATCGCCGTCGTGATGGCGGCTCCGCTGATCGCCGACGGTGGCACCTCGACACGTCATTTGGTCGCAGAGAAATCCTTCCATCGCTTCATGGGATGCCTGCTGGGCGGTCTCGTGGCGCTGGCCTGCCTCGCCCTGCAGGTCGAATCGCTCATCTGGTGGCTCGCCATGATCGGCGGAGTGGTGTGGGTCGGCATGCACATCCAGATGGGGCGTCACGGCATTCCCTATGTCGGGACGCAGTTCGCGTTCGTCTACGTCATCACGATGGTGCAGGGATTGGCGCCGCCGGACAGCATCATGCCGGGTGTCGACCGCTTTGCCGGCATCACGGGCGGCCTCGGCATTCTGATGATCGTGTCGCTGCTGCTGTGGCCCAACGACCAGGAACTGAAGAACGAGCTTCGCACCTGACGTGTCCTGCGCATGGCATGCCATCTCCCCGAAGGACCTATGCGCTCCGGACGACGGCTTAGTCCCCGCCTGCACTTGTTGGCGGGGCCGGGCACGGTAAGTTGCGAGCGATGACTGCAACAGTGCCCCCGCCGACCGACCGTATCCTGCGGGCGATCCTCTCGATCATTTTCTCGGTCCTGTGCTTTTCCGTCCTGAACGCCATGTCCAAGACGCTGAGCCAGAGCTATCCGGTCATCGAGGTCATCTGGGGCCGCTACGTCTTCGCCTTCGTCTTCATGATGGCGATCTTCCTGCCCCGTGCCGGTATGGCGCTGTTCCGCTGGCACAATGTACCGAGCCAGATCGTTCGCGGCCTGCTGCTGTTCTTCTCCTCGTTCCTCTATTTCCACGGCATCGTCGACATGCCGCTGGCCTCCGCGGCCTCGATCTCGCTGACCAGCCCCCTGATCGTGACGGCGCTGTCCGCGAAGTTCCTGGGAGAGCCGGTCGGCCCGAAGCGCTGGGCAGCCGTCATGGTCGGCTTCGTGGGGGCCCTGATCGTGGTGCGCCCGGGCTCCGCGCACTTCGAGTGGCATTCGCTGTGGATCGTCGGCAGCACGATCTCGAGCTCGCTCTACCAGCTTTTCTCGCGGCGCTACGGACAGGCCGAGCGGCCCGATGCCTCGGCCACCATGGCCACGATCGTGGGTACCGCGGTGGCCCTGCCGATGCTGCCGTTCGAATGGGTGACGCCCACCCTTGGCAGGCACTGGGTCCTGTTCGTC
>JAKFVZ010000090.1 GCA_021732965.1 Reyranella sp. | reverse complement strand
GTCCTGGGCCTGCGGCGTGGCCGGTTCGGGTTCCGGAATATCGATGGTGAACACGTCGCCCGTTTTGACCTTGCGGGACGGCTCTTCTATCGTCTGCCCTCCCGCCAGCGCTACGCAGCGGCCCTCGATCAGTGCCTTTACCCTGCTTCGCGTCAGGGCAGGCAAGGCAGCAGCCAGCGCACGGTCCAGCCGTTCGCCGGCGGCGCTCTCGTCGAAGGTCACGGTGTGACGACCGGCGTCGCTCATGGAGTTATCTTGGCGTCCCCTGCTCAGGCCTCCGCACCGCTTTGGCTGAAGGTGCTCGTAATTGGAATGGGCCTGCTGATCGTGGTGGGCTTCGTCGTTGCCGTCGCCGAGATCGCCCGGCGTATCTCTACGCCCAACGCCGCCCATTCGCCAACATCGGCCGGCGCTGGCGGCTTCGCCGAACGCATCGCCCTGCCCTCCGGCGCTCGCGTGGTTTCGATGACCGCCGTCGGCGATCGGCTCGTGGTGCATGTTGAATCGCAGGGCGCCCCCTCCGCTGCCTATGTCGTCGACCCGCGCAGCGGCGCGCTCCTCGGCAAGATCGAATTCCCGCCGGGAGCCAGCCGCTAGGCCGTTCGGACCCGGGCGCCATCGCGTTTCACAAGGACAAGGAATGAATTTCCGCAGCGACAACGAAGTCGGCGCCCATCCCGTCATCCTCGAGGCCGTGACGAAGGCCTTCTCGGGCGGCGGCACGGCGCCGTCCTACGGTGCCGACGACTGGACGCACCGGGTCGAGCGTCGCCTGCGCGACATCTTCGGCAAGCACGATCTCGTTGCCTTCCCGGTGGCGACCGGCACGGCCGCCAACTCGCTGGCGTTGTCCTGCTGCACGCCGCCGTGGGGCTCGATCTACTGCCATGCCGAAGCGCATATCGTGGTGGACGAGGCCAACGCGCCGGAGTTCTTCAGCTCGGGCGCGAAGCTCTCCACCATTCCCGGCCCCGCCGGAAAGATCGACCAGAAGGCGCTCGCCGAGGCGCTCGCCCAGCCGGTCTACGGCGTCGTGCACCATCCCCAGCCCTCGGCCGTCAGCATCACCCAGGCCACGGAATGCGGCACCGTCTACGATCCCGACGCGGTCGTCTCGATCGCCACGACGGCACATCGCCACGGGCTCAAGCTGCACATGGACGGCGCGCGCTTCGCCAACGCCCTCGCCTTCGTCGGCTGTTCGGCGGCAGAACTTTCCTGGATGGCGGGCGTCGACGTGTTGAGCCTCGGCGCGACCAAGAACGGTGCGCTGGCCGCCGAAGTCGTCGTGTTCTTCGATCCCGACCTCGCCCGTGAATTCGAGTTCCGTCGCAAGCGCGCCGGCCATCTCTTTTCCAAGATGAGGTTCCTGTCGGCGCAGCTCGAGGCCTACCTGACCGACGGTCTCTGGCTCGCCAATGCCAGTCACGCCAACGCCATGGCGCGCCGCCTCGTGGCGGGCCTGACGACGCTCAAGGGGACGCAGCTCCTCTACCCGGTCGACGCCAACGAGATCTTCGTGATCCTGCCGCCGCGCATGCATGATGCGCTTCAGGCCGCAGGGGCGCAGTATCATCCCTGGACGTCGGACCGGCCGGGCGAGCGGGCCTACCGCCTCGTCACGGCCTTCGACACCGAACAGGCGACCGTCGACCGCTTCCTGAGTATCGCCAAGAAAGCAGCGTGAGCGTTCCCATGACCCATCAGCGCACCCTGACCGCCGCCCACTGGGGCGTCTACGAAGTCGAATACGACGACAAGGGCCAGGCGACGAAACTCCATCCCTTCTCGAAGGATCCCGATCCCTCGCCGATCGGCTTGCACATGCTGTCGGACGAGGTTGCGCGGATGCGCGTGCGCCGGCCGTCCTTCCGCAAGAGCTGGCTGGAGCATGGCCCCGGATCGAACAGCGACAAGCGCGGACAGGAGCCCTTCGTCGAAGTGCCGTGGGACGAGGCGCTCGACATGGTTTCCGCCGAGCTGAAGCGCGTGAAGGACGCGCACTCCAATCGCGCGATCTTCGGCGGCTCCTACGGCTGGTCGAGCGCCGGCCGTTTCCACCACGCGCAGAGCCAGGTCCACCGCTTCCTGAATGCGCTCGGCGGCTATGTCCGCCACCAGGACTCCTACAGCCTCGGCGCGGCGCGCGTGCTGATGCCGCACATCCTGGCCAGCATGGAAGACCTGATGGCCATGCACACCACGTGGGACGTGCTGGCCGATCACTGCAAGCTGTTCGTGACCTTCGGCGGCGCGCCGCACAAGAACGCGCAGATCAGCGCCGGCGGCGCGATGGTGCATCGTCTCAAGGACGGGCTCTACGGCATGCGCGCCAAGGGCGTGCGCTTCATCAACATCACGCCGACCGCCGAGGATCTCGACACCGGCGGCGACATCGAATGGCTGGCGATCCGGCCCAACACCGACGCCGCGATGATCCTGGCGCTCTGCCACGTGCTCTACACGGAAAATCTCCACGACCGCGAGTTCCTCGACCGCTGCACGGTGGGCTTCGAAAGTTCGCGCCGTCGCTCGCCGACAAGACGC
>JAKFVZ010000552.1 GCA_021732965.1 Reyranella sp. | reverse complement strand
CGGGTCGAGCACAAGCCGCCCGACCGCTTCCATCTCGGGACCCTTCACATAGATCTCGCTGTACTAGGTGCCCGAGCGCTTGAGGCTGCGGATCAGCGTCTCGGTGCGGTCGTCCATGTCGAGCCGCGCTTCCTTGCGGAAATCGGCAATGGTCTCGGGCTTCTGCTGGAGCACCAGCATCCAGTCGCTGTTTTCGAGCGCCGCGCGCGCGCCGTCCGACTTGTAGTAGTCGTTGAGGGACTGGGTCGCGGTGGCGAGCGCGCCGCCATATTTGCGGGCGGTGCGGGCATAGGTCTCGACGAACTCGCCCATCGAGCCGCCCTTGAGCATGGCCCAGGCCTCGTCGATCAGCAGCAGCTTCTTGGTGGCCCGCGAGCTGCGGGTCATCGCCTGCCCGGTCATGAACATGATTGCCGAGAGCACGACGCTGCGCAGTTCCTCTCTGGCCGCGAGGTCGCTCATCTCGAAGACGGTAAAATCATCGTCGAGCGCGAAGCTCGCCTTGCCGGAGAAGAACCCGGCATAGCTGCCGCCGCGGCAGAACGGCGCGATCGCGGTGGCGAGATCCTTGCCCGCTTCGTTCTCGCCGCTGTGGAGTGCGTGGGCGACGTCGTCGATCGACCCGCCGCTGCCGAGCGTGTTCCACACCTGCGTCACCGCCCGGTCGATGAGCCCGCGCTCGGTGTCGGACGGCGCGGCGCTCGGCCGCGCCATCTGGCCGACGATCGCCTTGATCATCGCAAAGCAGTCGAGCCGGTAGTCGTCGTCATGGTCGGCGCGGGCGTCATCGACGAGCGAGAAGGGGTTCAACGAAAAGCCAGAGGCGAGCGTGAACTCGACGAAGCGCCCGCCCTGGAGCTTGACCGAGTGCTCGAAGCTGCGGCCGTCGTCGATCACCACGACCTTGGCGCCTGCTCCGCGCAGCGCGGCGCACAATTCCTGCAAGAGCACCGACTTGCCCGAGCCTGACTTGCCGCAGATCGCAATATTGTGGTTGCCTGCCTTGTTCTCGAACGGCGACCAGAAGAAGGGCTGGCCGCGCCGTCCGAGCAGCAGCAGGTGCGGAATGTCGCTGCCGAGATATTCGCCCTGGAGCGGGGCAATGTTCGCCGCCGTGGTCGAGAGCATGGTGCGGAAGCGCTTGAGTCGCGCAAGATCGTGGACGAGCCCGTCGGCAAGGCTCAATGGGAATGCCGCGACGAGACCCTGCAACTGCAGGAAGCGCTCGTCGGCAAGGTCCCACCCCGCTGCCTTGTAGATCGCCTTGACCGTGCGCTCATGCGTGTCGCCTTCGCCCAGCGGCGAGATGGTGGTGAGACCGTAGAACAGCTTGACCAGCTTCTTGCCCGCCTGGAGCTCGGCCTGGACATGGCGCCATTCGGCGGACTGCTCGGCGAGCTTGGGCAGGAAGCGCGCGCTCTTCGTTTCCGAAAGACTGGTGGTGCGCATGAACTTGTAGCCCGCGCGCGCACCGGCTGCTTCCTGGTCGGGATAATGGAGGCACAGCATGGTCGCGGCCGGGCAGGGGAAGCGCAGCTTGTCGGTGAACATGTCGCCGATGAGCCGTGCGCATTCCCACGGCGCCCAGCGCTCCGGCGTTGAGCGCACACCGTAATGGCGTAGGTCGAAACGGTCGGGATAGCAGGCGCCGACCTGCGGCACGCCGTCGCGGCCGCGCCCGGTCTCGCGGAAGCGTTCGGTGCGCAGGATCAGCCGGTCGTCCTCGACCTCGAGTTCGATATCGCGGCGGATCGCCTGCACGTCGAGCGTGTCCTCGCGGTTCCATTCGGTGCGGTCAGGCTCGCGCGCGGTGGTCGGCGAGGTGAGTTCGTCGATGAGCGCAAGCAGGCCTGCCGGTTCGAGCCGGTTCGACGACAGGCCGAGCGAGGCCAGCATGCCGACAAGCCCGTCGCGGCATTCGGTGAGCTCGGCATCGGTGACGCTGCCGGGAACGGGTACGCCGAGCGAGACGACCAGGCGGACGTGGCGGGCGTGGAACGGGGCATGTGCCGAACCCGAACGCCAGACGAGGTCGTAGAGCCGGTCGACGCGCGCGCGGGCGATGGCTTCGTAGATTCCACCCTGTTCGTAACGAGGGCCGAACCAGGGGCCGACGATCGCCCCGATCCGCGGGGACGCAAAGTTGAGCACCTGAAGGCAGGTGCCCTGCGGCAGGCTCTCGGAGAAGAACTGGCCGAGGATCTCGCCGGTGCGCTCGTCCGCCCCGATCAACGGGGTGACCTCGAGGACGAAGCCCTTCGAATGCGCGTTGCGATAGAGCCCGGTCTCCTCGTCGTAGACCCGGTACGGGAGCCAGTCCGAGAGCATATCGAGCGCGAAGCGCGGCCGCGCATGGTCGGCCTGCCGCGTGTCGCCGAACAGGCCGGCCAGCAGCGCATCGCGCGCAGCGGCGAACGATAGCGTCATGGCCGGTCTCCTTCGGGTTCGATCGTGTGGGGCACCCGGTCGGGGGAGGGGGGACGACCGGGTGCCCCGGTGACCGGCGCCGAGGCGCCGGGCAGCTCCGGAAAGGGCTGGGAGGGGTGCACC
>JAKFVZ010000072.1 GCA_021732965.1 Reyranella sp. | reverse complement strand
GCTGAGGCGTTTCTCGAAGGCCTGGAGCCGTCAGTGATAGACGGGATCGCTCGTGATGCAATGGCCGGCTCGGATCTCGATGAGCAGACGGAGCTTGCGCAGGCCATCATCGGTGACATCCTGATCGCCAAGGGCGTGGTCGCCCAGGCGCATCCCCGGATCTGATCGGCGGCCGGCAGCAAGGAGCAGTACCGATGTACCGTGGTTCCTCGCGAAATATGCAGCGGGTCAGCCTGAAGGCTGGCCTTGGCCACGGCAAAGCGGGGCCGAACACACCCCTGGCAGCACCGGTCAAGCAGCATCAGTACATGGACGCCGTTCGCATTGCGCGCGTCAGGCGCTGCTTCGAGCTGGAGCAGGAGATTGCAGCCGCCTTAGCCAAGGGTGCCGGCGTCGCCAGCCTCAGGTCGGAGCTCGAAGGAGTACGCGCCGGCCGTATAGAGCCGCCAATGCGGCTTTCGCGCGACCCCCGACCCAAGCAGGACCGGCCCCCGGCCGTAACGGTCGCGGATCGTCGCGGTCCCGAGAAGGTGCGCGGCGGTGGATCCCGCGGTCGGGACCCTCAGGTCATCAGGAAGGGACTGGAGCTCGATCTGGCCGATCTCGGCCGCGGCAAGGTCACGTTGACGGGCATCGCTCTGGTGAAGACGCTGCTCAGTCACTTCCAGGTCGACATGATCTCCGAGGTGCTCGGCGCCGGCCTGCCGACGATCCGCAAGGTGGCAGACAGCGCGGTTTTGGGCCTGGCTCCGACCCTGTCGGCCGAGGACGGCCTGGTGCTGGTGGCGATCCTCGAAGAACGATTGGACGCGACGCCACATACCGAGCCCGCTCCCGATACCGCCGGCCCCAAGCTCTGAGAAATCCAATGGCCCTGGACATCACACTCGACGGAAGCATCCTGTGCGTGAAGGATACGCGTCACTCTTTGATCCGGACGGAAATCCAGACCTGGTACTACGACATCGAGAGCTGGCGCGTGTCCTCCTATGGCCGCGAGGGCGATGTCCCTGATCGCCCCATGACGCCTGAGGGCATCGCCTGGGTCGAGAAGCACTATTTGCCCAAGGTCGCCGACCAGATGCAGCCTCCATCGCCATCCATGTGACCGCGTGGCGCCGATCCGATGGATTGATTTTGATATCCATTGATTCGGTTAAGGATCGCACTTTGTAGTGCCTTGTCATTCTGCGAGCGGATGCTAACTCCTCCGTTCATGCGGAGCCGCACGGAATGATCAGTAGGCGCTACATCGAGGTCGGCAACGGCCTCTGGCACAGGGTGACGAAGGGCGAGCAGGAGGCACGCTCGGTGCCCCGGTTTGCTAATTCGCGTCGTCGGGTGCTCGACGCGCTAGCGGCCGACATCAACGTGCCAGGACGCTTCCTGAGCCTGACAGGGACGTGGCTGGCGTTCGATGCCACGGGAAGCTTCCAGGGCAGCCTGAACCGCGAGCTCCAGCTGATCGTGGCAGCCTCTTACGGCCAGGGCGGGCATTCAGGTCCGCTTCTTAACATCGCCGACCTCAACCGGGCAGCCGAGGCAAAGCGCATCCTGCGCGAGAGCGAATGGAACCCCGCGCAGATCGATGTGGCGGCGATCGGACGTGATATCTGGCCTCAGCTCAGGCCAGGGTATCGAGACCCGAATTCGAACGATGGTCCCAAGCTCCAGGCCTACGGCGCGATGCGCTAGGGATAGGCACCTGCGCCAACACCACGGCTAGGCGTGCCTGATCACGTGAGCAACAACAACTATGGGCGTCACCGTCGAGAATGACGGGAGGCGTCACTGGCCCCGTCGAGTCGGCCGGGCAACGGTTCCCGGCCGTGGATCGTTAGAAATTCCAAACGCCGCCCGCCGCGTTGCAGGAAGATCCAGGCTGGTTCAGGAGCGTCTTGACGTTGTAATACGTATAGGTGTCCGTTGAACCGTCGTAGATAGCAACCGTGTTTTTGTAGAACCCCGGAGCTATGCTTCCGGGAATACCTGCGCCTTTGCCGTACTGCCCGAGGGCGCGGTGGTTCGGTGATCCTGGTGATGCCGTCGGAAGTTCCGGAATCTGGTTTCCGGGCCATGGGAACTGTTCAAACGTGGGTAGCGCCGTGTCGGTGGGGTCGTTCTCGAAGACAGGGTCGAGCCTGAGCGTGGAGTTCGGGACCGCCACGATGCGTATCTCGTCGAGGCCTTCCACGCCGCCCGTCCCGGCGGGCACGTAGGTCGCCCCATAGGGGCAGGTTCCGAAGAACACCCCATCTTTGAAGTTGCTGTCGGTGGCGGGAAGGCTGACGTAGTCGACCAGCTTGATCGGCCCGATGATGCGGAAGCTGGCCTCCGCGGTCTTCGCCGGCTTGCCCCGAGCGTCCTCCATAACAAGCGTGGCCGTGTGGACACCCACGTCGCTGGGGTCCCCGGCCTGGGCGACCGTGGTGTTGTATTTACCGGTTGCGTATCCCGGCTGGCCGTAAATACGTGTCCGCGCGATGTTGTAATCAATCACCGAACTGATGGAAGACGATGCGAAAGGCAGGGTTTTCGCGGTTCCTTCGATGT
>JAKFVZ010000761.1 GCA_021732965.1 Reyranella sp. | reverse complement strand
CTCCAAGGATGCCAATTTTGAAGGCGTCCAGAAGGAGATGTACGGCCAGTTCGAAAACACCTTCATGATGTACTTGCCGAGGCTGTGCGAGCACTGCCTTAACCCGACCTGTGCTGCAGCTTGCCCCTCAGGCGCGATTTACAAGCGCGAGGAAGACGGCATCGTCCTGATCGATCAGGACAAGTGCCGGGGATGGCGCATGTGCGTGTCGGGTTGCCCTTACAAGAAGATCTACTTCAACTGGTCATCCGGCAAATCCGAGAAGTGCATTTTCTGCTATCCGCGCATCGAGGCTGGCCAGCCGACGGTGTGCTCGGAAACCTGTGTCGGTCGCATCCGGTATCTCGGTGTGATGCTTTATGATGCTGATCGCATCGAGGAGGCCGCGAGCGTCCCCAACGACAAGGACCTCTACGAGGCCCAGATGAAGATCTTCCTCAATCCGGAAGATCCAGCGGTGATCGCACAAGCCCGCTCCGACGGCATTTCGGACTCCTGGCTCGCAGCTGCACGGCTTTCGCCGATCTACAAAATGGCGATGGAATGGAAGGTCGCGTTCCCGCTGCATCCCGAATACCGCACGCTGCCAATGGTCTGGTACGTGCCGCCGCTCTCGCCGATCACGGCTGCTGCCGAAGCAGGCAAGATGGGCATCGACGGTGGCATGCCGGATGTGAAGTCGCTCCGCATTCCGCTGAAGTATCTCGCCAATCTGCTCACGGCGGGAGACGAGGCTCCTGTTGCCCGGGGACTCGAGCGGATGCTGGCTATGCGCACCTACATGCGTGCCAAGACCGTAGACGGCGTGATCGACGAAGCCGTGGCGAAAAGGGTTGGGCTCACCCCCGCCCAGATCGAGAATATGTACCACATCATGGCGATCGCCAATTACGAGGACCGTTTTGTCATCCCAACAGCGCACCGCGAGGTGACCGAGGACGCCTACGAGTTACGCGGCAATTGCGGCTTCTCCTTCGGCGATGGCTGCATGCCCTCCGACAACAGCGCCAATCTCTTTGGCGGCGTGAAGGTGAAGAACGACAAGCCAAAAGTGGGGACCTACTGACATGAAGACCCTCAAGGTTCTCTCTGCGCTGCTGACCTATCCGACAGCCGATCTACAAGCCGCCCGCGATGAACTCATCGCCGTCATCGAGCATGAGGCGGTTCTGCCTAAAGCGGACCGCAAGGCGCTCATTGCCCTGATCGATGATCTGGCTGATGGTGATCTGATGGACAGGCAGGAGCGCTTCATCTTGCTGTTCGACCGCACCCGTGCGCTCTCATTGCACCTGTTCGAGCATGTCCACGGCGAAAGCCGCGATCGCGGACAGGCGATGGTCGACCTCATCAAGGTCTATGAGGATGGCGGCTACACGCCGACTATTTCCGAGTTGCCGGACTTCCTGCCGCTGTTTCTGGAGTTTGCATCGACGCGCACGCCAGTGGAAGCGGTCGAACTTGTGGGGCAGCCCGCGCATGTGTTTGCTGCACTGCGTGAGCGCCTGCGCAAACGTCAGTCACCCTATGAAGCTGTCTTCGCTGCATTGTCGAGTTTGAGCAAGGCCAAGCCGGATGCCGCCATGATTGCGCGCCTGCTGGCCGAGCCTGACCCGGAGCCCGATGACCTTGAAGCACTCGATGCGGCATGGGCCGAAGAGGAGGTTCTGTTCGGACCCGGCGCGGCCGCTGATGATTGCGGCAAGGACTCGTTGTCTTCGAAGTTGCGCCAGGCACGCCGTCCAGCACCGGGACTTGAACCCATTCCGGGTGCTGGTCCTCGCACAACCTTCACCCATACCGGCAACGCGGCACGCTGAGGAGATTAGCCATGACCGACGTCATCTTCCACATCCTCTTCGTCTGGTACCCGTACGTCTGCCTCTCCGCCTTCATCTTCGGCAGCCTGATCCGCTTTGACCGCGAGCAATACACTTGGCGCGCGAGTTCAAGCCAGCTGCTGCGCAAGAAGCAGCTGAGGTGGGGCTCGAACCTATTCCATTTCGGCATCCTGTTTCTGTTTCTTGGCCATGCCGTTGGCCTGCTAACGCCAAAGTTCATCTACACGCTGGTCATGAGCGTGGAGCAGAAGCAGTTGATCGCGATCACTGCGGGCGGCATCGCCGGATTGATCTGTTTCATCGGGTTGACGCTGCTTCTACATCGCCGTCTGTTTGACGCGCGCATCCGCCAGACATCGACCTACATGGATCTCGGCGTGCTGGGCATTCTCTGGGTGCAGTTGTGTCTTGGCCTGCTGACGCTGCCCTTGTCCCTTCAGCATTCTGATGGATCAGTCATGCTGGTGCTGGCGCACTGGGCGCAGGGCATTGTCACGGTCCAGCCGGTGGATGCCAAAACGCTGCAAGGGCTGAGTTGGCCCTATCTGGTCCATCTCGTTCTGGGCATGACGATTTTCCTGATCTTTCCGTTCTCGCGGCTGGTCCATGTCTGGTCGGCACCGGTCTGGTATCTCGGACGGAAGGGCTATCAGGTCGTCCGAACACGGCGATTGCTCGCGCCTGGTGGAGCGTCCCGCACACCAACCCATCCTG
>JAKFVZ010000447.1 GCA_021732965.1 Reyranella sp. | reverse complement strand
CGGTCTGGGCGGCCGCGGGGGGCGGCTGCGCCGGCGCCTTCACCGGCGTCGTCTTCGCGGAAGTCTCCTCGCACGTGCATGACAGCCAGCGCGGCCGCGCGCTCGGCTGGGTGATGAGCGGCCAGTCGCTCACCCTCGTCGTCGGCGTGCCTATGGCCGCCGCGATCGGCTCGGCGGTCGGCTGGCGCGGCTGGCTGCTCTGCGTCGCGGCCCTCTCCATCGCCGCGGTGCTGAGCCTGTTCCTCACCGTGGGTCGCGGCAGTGCAGGCCACACACGCGGCGCAGGCGCCCGTCCCTCGATGCGCGCCGCTCTCTCGCCGCGGGTGCTGGGCCTTCTCGGCACCGGCGTCGCCGAGCGCATCTGCTACGGGTTGGCGGTGGTCTACTTCGCGACCTTCATGCAGGTCACCTACAACATGACCCTGATCGAGCTCGCCGTTCCGCTGGCGGTGTTCGCGCTGGGCAACATCGCCGGCACGATAGCGGGCGGCCAGCTCGCCGACCGGCTGCGCGACCGGCTCCTCACCTTCGCGGTCGCGATGGCCCTGTCGGGCGTGGCGGCACTTGTTCTCTTCACCTGGCATCCCGGGCCGGCCGTTTCCGTGGCCGTGGGGTTCGTCTACGTGCTGCTGAACGCGCTCGGCCGGCCGTCCTTCATGGCGTCCCTTGCCTCGGTTCCGGAGGACGTCCGGGGCACCGTGCTCGGCCTGAACGGCACCTCCGCCAGCGTGGGCTGGATCGGCGCCGCTGCCCTCGGCGCGGTGATGATCGGGTCGGTGGGGTTCGAGGGCTTCGGTCCGCTGACGGCCCTGCTGGCATTGCTGGGCGCGGGCGGTGCCCTCCTCAGCCGTCGCAGCCGCGGCTCATAGAGATTTCTACTTTCGGTTGTTTTACATGTGGATAACACGACCTTAATGTTCTCCTCATGTTCGATGGCTCTCCCGAGATGGATCTCGCACCCGACGAACGCCGCGCCAGGCTGAGGCTTGCGCGCAGCGCCAGGATCGGGCCCGTCACCTTCCACGAGGCGCTGGCCCACTACGGATCGGCCCGCGCCGCCTGCACCACGCTCGCGACGGTTTCCGAGGCTTCGATCGAGCGCGAGGAGCATGCGCTCGCGGCTGCCGGCGGCCGCTTCCTCGTGTTCGGGGACGCCCTCTATCCAGCGGCACTGGCAACCCTGCCCGACGCCCCGCTGGTCCTCTCCGCCGTGGGCGACCCCACCTGGCTTGGCCGGCCGACCTTGGCCATCGTCGGCGCGCGGGAGGCCTCGCTGGCCGGCCGCCGCTTCGCCGCCGATCTCGCGTCGGCCCTGGGCGCGGCGGGCTTCGCGATAGCCTCGGGTCTGGCGCGCGGGATCGACGCCGCCGCGCATGAAGCGGCCCTGGCGACCGGGACGATCGCCGTCCTGGCCTGCGGCGTCTACCAGGTCTATCCGCCCCACCACGCCGCCCTTCAGGCCGAAATCGCGGCCCGCGGGCTGATCCTCAGCGAGGTGCCGTTGGGCGCCCCGCCCATTGCCCGCGCCTTCCCGCGCCGCAATCGCATCGTTAGTGGCCTTTCGGCCGGAATCGTGGTCATCGAGGCGGCCGAACGTTCCGGCTCCCTGATCACCGCCCAGCGCGCCGCCGAACAGGGGCGCGAGGTGTTCGTCGTGCCCGGCTCTCCGATGGACCCGCGCTATGCCGGATCCAATGGCCTTATCCGAGATGGGGCGATTCTGGTCCGGGATGCCAACGATATTCTGAACGCCCTCGGCCGTCCGTCCCGTGTCCGCCAAGCCTCTGAAAAACCGAAGGAAATCGGGAATGACGCGGACACCGCACGGATCGTGCAGGAGCTGGGTGCCGTACCCACCGCGGTTGACGAACTGGTGCGCCGGTGCCAAGTGTCCGCCGCCTTCGTAGCGGAGGTCCTCATGGCTCTCGAGCTGGAGGGCCGCTTGGAGAGGCACCGGGGTAACCGCGTTTCTCTGATCTAGATCAGTGATTTAGCTCCGGTTATTGAGATCAGAACGGAGCATTTACCGGCGATGGACGTACTGGTCGTCGAGTCCCCGGCCAAGGCTAAGACCATTGGGAAGTATCTCGGCCCCGGCTACACCGTGCTGGCCTCGTACGGGCATGTCCGCGACCTGCCGCCCAAGGATGGTTCAGTCAGGCCCGACGAAGACTTCGCGATGGATTGGGAGGTCGATGCCCAGTCGCAGAAGCGCATAGACGCCATCGCCCAGGCCGTCAGCAAGGGCGGCAAGCTCTATCTCGCCACCGACCCGGATCGCGAAGGCGAGGCCATTTCCTGGCACGTGCTCGACATCCTGCAGAACAAGAAGGCGCTGGCCGGCGTCGACGTGAAGCGCGTCACCTTCAACGCCATCACCAAGAAGTCGGTTCTCGACGCCGTCGCCAATCCCCGCGATCTCGACCAGCCGCTGATCGACGCCTATCTGGCGCGCCGCGCGCTCGACTATCTGGTCGGCTTCACCCTCTCGCCCGTGCTGTGGCGCAAGTTGCCGGGCAGCCGCTCGGCCGGCCGCGTGCAATCGGTCGCGCTGCGGCT
>JAKFVZ010000198.1 GCA_021732965.1 Reyranella sp. | reverse complement strand
ACCCTTACCAAGCGAGGAAACCACGCCGCCCGTTATGAAGATAAAGCGCGTCATGGGCCTACAGCATACAAGCGCTTGTGGAGCGCAGCCATGGGGATATCGCCCCGCCGGAGACATTTCGGCGGGTGGAGGAAGCGTAATTCATCGGGAACCCTAGCGCGTGGGAGCGGCAGGTTGCGCCGGCGCGGCGGGTGCCGTCGGCGCTGGTGCCATGCCGCCGGGAGCGGCAGGCGCCCCCTGCCCGACCGGCGCGCGATCCATGATCGACCGCGTGGCACGGACCGGGTCGGTCATGCTCCAGGCCATGATCATGCTCAGCACGAAGAAGATCGTCGCGAAGATCGCGGTCATGCGCGACAGGATGTTGGCCTGGCCACGCACCGAGAACAGCGCGTCCGAGCGGCCGCCCATGCCCAGGCCACCGCCTTCGCTGCGCTGCAGGAGAATCACGACAATCATCGCGGCCGTCACACCGACATGGATGACGAGCAGCACGAGGCGCCATTCGTGGAGGAAGTGTCTTACGGCGTCCATTTTCGTCCAGCTTGAGAGGGCATCTGCGCCAAGCGCGCGCTTCTAGCCGCTTTAGGCGGCCTTGGCGATAGCCAAAAATTCCGCCGCGACGAGGCTCGCCCCGCCGACCAGCGCGCCATCGACGTCGCCGGCCGCCAGGAGCTCGGCCGCGTTGCTGCCCTTCACCGAGCCGCCATAGAGGAGGCGTACGCCTGCCGCCTCTGCCGTCACGCCGCCGAGCACCTTGCGAATGTGCGCGTGGGCTGCGGCGACCTCGGCGACGGTCGGCGTTTTGCCGGTGCCGATCGCCCAGACCGGCTCGTACGCGACCACGAGGTTGGCCGCCGTGGCCCCCGCCGGCACACTCCCCTTCAGCTGGGTCTCCAGCACCTCCAGGGTCTTGCCGGCCTCGCGCTCGGCCAGCGTCTCGCCGATGCAGACGATCGGGAGCAGGCCCGCACGCCAGGCCGCCTCGGCCTTGGCGCGCACGATGGCGTCCGTCTCTCCGCAATCGGCGCGGCGCTCGGAATGGCCGACGATGACGTGGGTGGCGCCGGCATCCTTCAGCATCTCGGCAGACACGTCGCCCGTATGGGCGCCGCTCGCCTTGGCGTGGCAGTACTGGCCGCCAACCAGCAGGCCGCTCCCCTTCGCGGCCTCTGCCACGGCGGCGACGAGCGTCGCCGGCGGGCACACGAGAAGTTCGCGGTCGCTCCGTCCGGACGCCTTCACGCCGGCGGCAACATCCCGGGCAAGCGCGAGAGCATCGGCCTTGAGGCCGTTCATCTTCCAGTTGCCCGCGATCAGCGGTCGCCTCGTACGCGCCATTTTCATTCCCCGTTCTGCTCGACGCGTATCTAAAGGCGGTGGCGCTTGCGGTCAAAGGCCCGCTTGGTTGCCTGTCCATGGGGCGGGTGGTAGGCATGGCGCCCCGTCAAGAACCCCCGTCCGGTCCGTGAATAACTTCCGCAAGTACGCCCGCTATTTCATTCTGTTCATCCTCTTCGGCATGCTGATCGTCAGCTTCGGCCTGTGGGGCGTCGGCGACATGCTGAAGGTGGTCGGGCGCAGTTCCGAAGTGGCACATGTCGGCGGGACCAAGGTCCCCCTCTACGGCTGGGTCGGTGGCGCGCCGGTCTATGCAACCGAGGTTCGCGAGCAGTTCAACCGCCAGCTCGAGGCGATCCAGCGCCAGACCGGCCAGCGCCCCGAGAACGAGCAGGCGCTGCGCTACGGCCTGCACGTGCGGGCCCTTGAGGAAGTGATCCAGCGCGCCGTCCTCGACTATGCGATCCGCGAGTTCGGGCTGATCGTCAGCGACGAGGAAGTGCGCGCCACGATCGCCCGCAATCCGGCTTTCCAGGGAACCGGCGGATCGTTCGATCCCCTGCTCTATCGCAACCGCCTGCAGCAGGCCCGCATCAGCGAGCCGCAGTTCGTGCTCGACATGCGCCGCGAGATCGCCGCCAGCCAGTTGTTCGGCGCCGTGCGCGCCGACGGCCTCGCCCCGGCATCCCTGCGCGACCAGGTCTTCACGCTGGAAAGCGAGAAGCGCACCGCCGAGACGATCTACATTCCCGATGCGATCGTTGTCGACTTGCCGAAGCCGACGCCCGAGCAGCTCAACACCTATTTCGAGGCCAACAAGGCCAAGTTCCAGATTCCCGAGTTCCGGGCGTTCTCCTACGTCATGATCACGGTCGACGACGTGCAGAACCAAGTGGCGGTGACCGCCGACGCCGTGCGCCAGGAATATGAGGCGCGCGCCGCCGAGTTCGGCACGCCCGAGAAGCGCGATGTCGACCAGGCCATGACCGACACCGAGGACAAGGCCAAGGCGATCATCGCCGCTGCCAAGGGGGACAAGTCGCTCGAAGACGCGGCCAAGGAGGTGACCGGCAACGCCGACGGCGTGATCAAGCTCGGCCCGGTGACCAAGAAGGACCTGCCGCCCGGCCCGCTGGCCGACGGCATCTTCGGCCTGCCGGAAGGCATCGCTCCCGCGCCGATCCAGTCGCCGCTCGGCTGGCACATCGTGCGCATCAAC
>JAKFVZ010000197.1 GCA_021732965.1 Reyranella sp. | reverse complement strand
GTTGATCCCCTTGGCGGCCAGCGTATCGAACATCTTAAGTGCGACGCCTGCATGGCTGCGCATGCCGACGCCGATCACCGAGACCTTGGACACGTTGAGATCGGACTTCACCTCGGCGAACTTCAGCTCGGCCTTCGCCCGCTCGAGCTTTTCGGCGGCGCGGGCGAGGTCGGCCTTGGGGACCGTGAAGGTTATGTCGGTGGCGCTGCCGTCGACCGAGACATTCTGCACGATCATGTCGACGTTGATGTTGGCTTCGGCGAGCGGGCCGAAGATGGCGGCGGCGACACCGGGACGGTCCGGCACCTGGACCACGGTGATCTTCGCCTCGTCCTTGGCAAAGGCGATGCCGCTCACGACGGACTTCTCGAGGCCCTGGGCCATGATCTCTTCCTCGTCCACAACCAGAGTTCCGGGCAGATCGCTGCCGAGCGCCTCGTCGAACGACGACAGCACCTGCACGCGCACATGATGGTTCATCGCCAACTCGACGGAGCGCGTCTGCAGCACCTTCGAGCCAAGCGAGGCCATTTCGAGCATTTCCTCATAGGTCACGCGGTCGATCTTCTGCGCCTTCTCGACGATGCGCGGATCGGTCGTGTAGACGCCGTCGACGTCGGTATAGATGTCGCAACGATCGGCCTTGAGCGCCGCCGCCAGCGCCACCGCCGAGGTGTCCGAGCCGCCACGGCCCAGGGTCGTGATGCGGCCGTCCGGCGAAACGCCCTGGAAGCCAGGCACGATCGGGACTTCGCCCGCCGTCATCGTCTTTGCGAACTCGACCGTGTCGATCTCTACGATGCGCGCCTTGGCGTGGGCATCGTCGGTCTTGATCGGCATCTGCCACGACGTCCACGAGCGCGACTTCACACCCTCCTGCTGCAGCGCCATCGCCAGCAGGCCGATCGTGACCTGCTCGCCTGTCGCCACGACGACGTCGTATTCGCGCGGATCGTGCAGCGGAGAGATCTCGTTCACCCACTTCACGAGCTGGTTGGTGGCGCCCGACATGGCCGACACCACGACGGCGACCTCGTTGCCGCGGGCGACTTCCGCCTTGACCTTGCGCGCGACGTTCTTGATCCGGTCCGTATCGCCGACCGATGTGCCGCCAAATTTCAGAACGATGCGCGCCATGAATCCACTCGAAGGGCAGCCCCTGCCCGGAAAGCGGGCTATAGACACCGGCGGCGCCATATGGGTCAAGGGTAGCAATGGTCGAAACCACGCATATCCCCACCGCCGGAACGGTCGATCCGGCCGATGTCGAACGCTTCTCCCGCATCGCGGACGAATGGTGGGACCCTAACGGGAAGTTCGCGCCGCTGCACCGGCTGAACCCGGTGCGGATCGGCTATGTCCGCGACCGCGTCGCCGCCCATTGGGGGCGCGACGCCCTGAACGGCGAGCCACTGCAGGGCCTGTCGCTGCTCGATATCGGCTGCGGCGGCGGCCTGCTCAGCGAGCCGATGTGCCGGTTGGGGGCCACCGTCACCGGCGTCGATGCATCGGACCGCAACATCGCGACGGCCTCCCTCCATGCCGGGCGCCAGGACCTCACCATCGACTATCGCCAGGGGACGGCCGAGGCGCTGGCCGAGAGTGGTGCGCAGTTCGACGTCGTGCTGGCGCTCGAGATCGTCGAGCACGTGGCCGATGTCGATCTGTTCCTGCGGTCCTGCGGCCGGATGGTGAAGCCGGGCGGCCTCCTCTTCCTCTCGACGCTCAACCGCACCGCCAAGGCCTGGGCCCTGGCCATCGCCGGCGCCGAATATGTGCTGGGCTGGCTGCCGCGCGGCACCCACGACTGGAAGAAGTTCCTGAAGCCTTCCGAAGTCGCGCGGGGCCTGCGGGCCGGCGGGATCGAGCCGCAGGAAGTCGTGGGCGTCGTCTATGCCCCGCTCAGCCGCAAATGGTCGTTGAACAGGAACGACCTTGACGTGAACTACATGTTGTATGGAACCGCGGCCGGCGCCCCGAGGTAGGGACCGTCAATTCCCGCGCGGGATCCAGGGGAGGCGGCCGAACTCGATGCCCTCTTCGGCCAGCGCCTCGGCTTCCTCGTCGCTGGTCTCGCCGTAGATACCGCGCTTGTCGCTCTCGCCGTAATGGATCTTGCGGGCCTCGTCGGCGAACTTGTCGCCAACATGCTCGCAGTTCTTCTCGACTTCGGCGCGGACCTTGAGCAGGGCCTCGCGCAGTTCCTTGGGCATGTGCCGGGCCAGCGCCGCCATCTGCTGCTGCTGCTCGGCTGACGGCGCGGCGGCCTCGGCGGGCGCCTCGACGGCGGCCGGCAGCGCGGCATCCTTGCCCTTCTTGCCGATGCGGGGCGCCATCAGGGCGCGCTCGACCTTCGCCGTGCCGCAAACGGCGCAGCCGATCAGCGACTTCTTCTCCTGGCGCTCATAGGTCTTGCTGTCCTTGAACCAGCTGTCGAACTCGTGGCCCTTGGCGCAGCGCAAGCGATACAAAATCATGACAATCCGAAAAATGGTGGCTTGTCGCGCCGGACGCAAGGCCCGATTGTCGCGCCCCGCCCCCACGCCGCGCCACGTGAATAC
>JAKFVZ010000345.1 GCA_021732965.1 Reyranella sp. | reverse complement strand
GACGTCGGCGAGATGGAGGAAGCGCGTGCGCCAGCTGTCGTCGATGTTTGCAAAGCACTGGCCGGCGAAGTCGTCGCGCCGCATCGGCAGGCAGAGCGTGTGCTCGATCTGCAATTCCCTGCAGAGTTCGTGGCAAATGATGTCGCTGCCCGGTGCACCGGACGACAGCACAACAAGCCGTGTAGCGGCGCTCTTGGCTTTGGCAAGCGCGGCGCGGATACCGTCGCGTACCTTCTCTTCGAGTGCCGCGGGAAAGCGTGGTTCTGGCCGCTTGGGCTCATCGATCCGGTGACCGACGAATAGGACAATATGCATGTCCTTCGGAGGCGCGGGAGGCAGAGTGGCTTCGACCTTGTCGATTGCGAGCAGGGCCGATTCGGTCCTGATGTCCAGCCCGGCATACAGTTCAAGCTGTCCGCGAGCGGTGTCCCAGGCAAACCGGTCGTTCTTGGGCACCGCATCAAGATAGGCATTGGCGATGCGGTTCGGGCGGTCGCAGGTCAGGAAGAGGAGATCGGCTTCGCTGATTTCGACGAAGACGCGACCCTCGTCGTCAGATGGAAGCCGTTTCAGCTCGGCTTTGATCGCAAGTCGTGCGGCGGCCCGCAGGGTGGTGAGCCGATCGTCGAGTTTTGCCTTGTATTCCGTGGCCTCAGTGTCGTTGTCGAACAGGTCCGTCCACTCCGCCTCCTGCGACAGGTCCTGCATGATCACGCCCATCTGAAGGGCGGCAATCGCCGAGTAGGAATGGTTCAGATCGGCAAGGTAGGCGTCGTAGTAGGGTTCGTAAGCTTTGAGCAGGGCCGGATTTAGTGCTGCCGCGCGACGCTTTGCGATATCGGGAAGGGATTCGAACTGCAGGCGCCAGACCGTCTTGGCATTGCGGCCCTTCAGGGCCAATGCCTCGGCGCGTTCCTTCGCACTGGCGAGGCTGTTGCCCGTCACGCGCGCAATCGCCTGGTTCGACTTGTTGAGGAGGCCGATGTTCATCGGATCGAGCCGGAACAGGCGTTCATAGGCGTCGGCCAGGGCAAGGTTTGCGGCGATGTCGTCGCGATCGTTGGCGCGGACCGTCTCCCAGGTGTCCCGCGATCACTCATAGTCCTTGATACTGCGCTGCGCCCGCCCGATCAGGCGCAGGGCCGGCCATCGGAAGACCTGGCGTTCCACTTCGGACCGGAGAAGCCGCAACCAGCCGGATGAGTTCGCCGCTGCGGCGCGGGCGATTTCCTCGCGGAGATCGACCGGCACGACCTGGATCGCCGAGAGATCCTGCTCGCGCAGGGCCGGAAGCATGCTGAATACAGGGCTGTCAGTTCTGCGGTCGCCGTCCCGTGTTGCCTTGATGACCCGGACCAGATCGTCCTTGGCCTTTGCCGGATTGCTGATGTCGTAGGCGATGTAGCGATCGGTCAGGAGATCGAACGGCGTCGTCTCCTTGACCGGCCTGCCCTTGATCATCACAGAGCCTTTGCGACGCACAGCGTGGCGGATGCCGAGCTCGTAGAAGACATTGGGATTGTGGATCGTGACGTCGCAGATCACGAGATCGCCGCCGAGGATGAGGCCGAACATGTCTTCGCGTATGTTGCCGGCATCGACGATCTCGGCCGTCGTGCTGCCGACAAGGCCCGCTTCAGCGAGCGCAGGTCCTATCAGGTCACGGTGGATAGCGTCGAAGTCGATGGTCTTGCCACCTTGAACCTTCTTGAGGCCGAACGGACGAATGACGAAGGCACGTTGCATCGCCGGCCCCGCATCAGAGGAAGTTCTTGAAATGCAACGTCGAGACGTGCCGCTCGGCAAATGCCTCCCCGACCCGCCGGATGTCTCCGATATAGGCGACTGAATCCATCAGCTGGACGTTCTCGGGCTTGATGCCGGGGACCAACCCCAGCTCCGCGAGACCCTTGGTCGTGACGTCGGGATCGTAGCGGATATAGGCGAACTGCTTGGGAATGGTGGATTGCACCGGCTCCATGCCGTTGCCGAACTCATTGTCGATGTGGCCACCGAAGCGGCATTCGCCGATCGTGCGGCAGGCCATGTCCCAGCCGGCCGAAGCGGCGTTCATGAGCGCCGAGGGCATGCTCTTGGCGTGGTCGAGCAGCCATAGATCGTCCGGCGAAAGGCTGGGTCTTGCCTTGGGTGCGCCGCCGGTTCCGACCGATACGATGAGCATCTTGTCGGTCCCGGTCTCCCACTCCATGCGATAGGGCTTGGCCGTCGCCATCTGGAAGGCGAGGAAGGCGGGGTTATTGTAGGTGGTGACGCCGCCATCGACGAAGATGAAGGAGTATTCCTTGGCGCTGTTCGCGCCGAAGACGACGACCTCGGGCGGAAAGAAGGTGGGCGCGGCGGTGCTGGCGCGAACCAGCTGCCAGAGCGGCAGGTTGAGATTGCAGTCGCCACGGCTGCGATCGTTGTAGCGGGCCTTCGGGTTGTTGCTGACCGGCCACGGGCTGTCGGTCGTATGGTTGCGCATGACCATCATCAGGACGGTGCGTAGCCCGTAGTAGCCCAGGGTAGAGGGCGGATCCTTGTCGCTGCGGCCGACGGCCTTGTT
>JAKFVZ010000103.1 GCA_021732965.1 Reyranella sp. | reverse complement strand
ACGTGCACCGTCTGGCCGGTGATGTAGCTCGCGGCCGGCGAGCACAGGAAGGCGATCAGCGCTGCCACTTCGGCGGGCTTGCCGTAGCGGCCCATCGGGATCGACTGGTTGACCTTCTCCATGCCGGCGCGCGGTACGGCGGCGTGCGCGTCGGGATCCTTCTCGATGAAGCCGGGCGCGACGCAGTTCACCGTCGCGCCCGAGCCGGCGATATCCACCGCGAAGGCCTTGGCGAAGGCCTCGACGCCGGCCTTGGCCGCGGCCGAGGCCGGAAAGGTCATGAGGCCGCGCGCGAAGGCATGTGCCACGAACGATGAGACGCCGACCAGCCGGCCGGCGGCACCCGCCTTGAGCAGCCACGGCTTAGCGGCCGTCGCCAGTTCGAAGAAGGCCGCCGTCATGGCGTTCTGGCTGGCATCCCACGTCGCGCGGTCGAGCTCACCGACCTGGGTGCGGTTGGCGAAGCCCGCGTTGCTGACGATCACGTCGAGATGGCCGAACTTCTTCACGGTCTCTTCGACGAGGCGTGCCGCCGTGCCGGTCTCGGCCAGGTCGCCTTCGAGGAGAAGCGTCTGGGCGCCGGCGCCGGTCGCGAACCCCGAGACGCGGTCGAGGCCCGCGCGATTGCGGCGCGCATGCAGGGCGAGCGCGGTGTCGGGCGCGGCCAGTGCGCGGGCGGTTGCGGCGCCGATGCCCGACGAGGCACCGGTGATGAGGATGACGCGGGACGGAGAAGCCATACAAAAGGAGTAGAATCCCGCGCCGCTAGCGGCAAGTCTCTCGCACGACGGGGGCCAGGAGCGCCGCGAGGCGACGCGCGCCGGCGGCCGAGAAATGGCCCTCGTCGACGAAATCGGCCATGCCGAAATCATCCGCCGGTACTGCCACGTAGGTATCACCGAGCGACTTCGCCGTCCGTTCGAGCAGCGCGTTCGACTGCTGCAGCAACGGCCAGAGATCCCGATCGCGCACGCGAGGCAGCCAGCCGTAGAGCCCATCGCCCTTCAGCCTGTCGCGGTTGACGACCTGTCCGACCCAGATGGTCGGCGTGCCGCGCGTGCGGTTGATGGCGGAGATCGAGCGGATGTTGCGCTCGAAGATCGCCGCCTGCGCGGGATCCGACCCGCCGGCGGGCGGCAGCGCGTAGGGATCCTTGGCGTAGCGCACCGTGTCGACCTCGGCCGACACGAGGCGCGCCACTACCGTGAGCAGCGGCGAGATCGTGACGTTGGAACCACCCACCCGGCGCACCTTCAGCGAATCGACCTGGCTCGGCAGGTGGAAGTCTGCATAGGCCGGATCGAGGTTGGGAATGTGGGCATTGCGCAGGTCGTTCCAGCCCACGAAGTAGATCGCGCACCGCGGCGCCTTGCCGAATTTCTCCGGATAGAAGGCGGTCTGCAGCACATGCTCCGCCGTCGTGTAACCCGGCACGCCGTGATTGACGACGAGCAGCCGGTCGTCGCGTAACGCCTCGTCCAGCCGCTCGGGCCAGGTATCCCCCTCGCCATTGCCGATATCGTAGGTCGCCGAACCGCCGAAGGTCGCCACGACGCCGCTCCCGGCCAGCCGCGCGGGATCGGGATCGCGACCGCGCGTGCCCTGCGATGAGTGACGGATGGCCAGGCCGGTCGCGCTCTTGAAGGAAAGCCCCGGAACGGGCGCTGCCTGCAGAACGGGATGCCACTCGAAGCGCGGAGGTTCGGCGCTGACCGGCGGCAGCAACGAGGGCGACCCAGGGGGCGACAGTGCCCAGGAGCCCAGCCCCCAGGCGAACTCGACGCAGGCCAGCACGAGCAGCGTTCCCGAAAGGCGCGGCCAGCGGGCCACGAGTATTCCGGCCACCAGCAGGGCCGCGAGATAGAGGAAGTAGTCGGTGCGCGGACCTGCAGCCTTCAATTCGTCGATCCGGACCAGCCAGAAGGCAGCGCCGGCCACGACGAGAAGGCCCAGGAGGCCAAGGGAACGGAGGAACTTCAACACGCCGGCCAAGTCTAGGCCAGACGCCATCGGTTGGGCAGCAGGTAGGTTCGCCGCTATGTGGCGTTCCGGTACGTCCCGACCGACGGATCGAGGAACTGGTTATTGGCCTCGCGGATCCGGGCCGCCGCCTCGTCGTAGAGGAACGGCAGGAAAGCGTAGCGCCGCCCTCGCGACACCGGCGAGACGGCATGCATCAGGGAGCAGGAGAACACCACCGCGCCGCCGGGCGGCGGCTTGAAGCCGCGCGGGCCATATTCGGGGAAGCTCACCTCGCCGCCGTCGAAATCTTCATTGAGGTTGATCGAGACCGCGAAACGCCGGTGCGCCGTGCCCTTGGTCGTGTTGTCGCGATGGGCGGCGAAGTGGCCGCCATCCTCGGCCGTGTAGCAGCCGACCAGATAGCGTTCGATCCGCGTCGCGTCGAAGAAGTGGAGGCGCGCGATCTCCGGCACGATGCGCCGCCTTATGCGCTGCTGGACGGCCAGGATGATCTTCTGGTCCTCGACGAGGCAGTCGCGCCGCCGCTTACGCGCGGGATCGACCCTTTCCACGGTCTTCCCATCGACTTCGTTCATGAAGCCCATGTC
>JAKFVZ010000341.1 GCA_021732965.1 Reyranella sp. | reverse complement strand
GAAGCGGGAAAAGATCGTCGAGCTGGCTCGATACCCCAACGGCCGCGCCTACCCGAATTGTATCCGCCCTCACCTCAAGCTCGTGGACAAGTCTGGCAGCGAACCGCAGCCAGCAGCTGGCGTTCAACCGAAACCAAAGCAAGCCGAGAGATCTGCCACCCACGGCCGGGCCGAGGTGGTCTCCTCCTCATCCAGACCCGTCCATCGGCCTGTCGATTTCGAAGCTAAGGCGATCGAGTTGGCCGGGATGCTGGATGCCTGGACCCCGATCAGGAAGCTCGTCTTGCCGAACGTGGACAGGGCCTCGATCTTCGAGGTTGTCCGCAGAGGCGTTCTGATAGGAGCCCTTGCCTGCATCGACCAGCGCGGGAAGCGTTGCGAGCCGAGGTTAGGGGCAATGGTCAATCGCGCCGCAGCCGACTTCGCGCCATCTGACATCGATGACTTCCTGATGAGGAGTTTCGGCGACAGCCCGACCATGCTCTGGGCTTTGCTTCGGGCGTTGGAGTCACTGCCGACTGCCCTGCCTGGCAGGCGCATTCCATGGCATTGGTGGGAGATGCCGCGGCCTCTTGCCATCGAGCTGATGGACCGTGGCCTGAGGTCGAACCCTCCCCTGTTTTCAGCCACGCACGATCGCCGCCCGGCAATCGCATTCGACGACAGGATGCTGGCGGCGGTGCCGCCCATCAAGCGCGGATCGGACCGGCCTGTCGTCTGGGTGTCAGACCTTTCGAGGTTGCTTCGCGCGGATGCAGGGTGGCGGTCCATTGCTGCCTGGGCGGCCGATACCGGTCTGACGGAGCCGCGTGTGTGCGCCGCCATGGAACTTGGCCGGCGCGGTACTTTGATCGTGAAGGCTGTCGACCTGAACTCCGGGAAGGAGTTCATCGGTCCGGTTACGCCCGGCAAGGCGATTGCCTACAGCGTTTCACTTGGGCCGCATCCCGAGTTCAGCATTACGGACGCGACGGGTTGGGATGATGCTGATCCGATTGCGACCAGCGATCTGCTTGAAGTCCTGACCAAGCCTGTGGGCATCGACGACCTCGTTGAGTTGGCCTCGACCCCGCGGAGGCAACTGATCGAGGCCATGATCGATCTCGCCCGCGCCGGCGAGGTGGCCTGCGTTCCAGGAGAGAAGAGCGATGAAGCCAGGCACCGCTATGTGTGGAGCGGGGCCGCCTGCGTCTGGAACGAGACGATTGAACGCGACACCATCGAATCCCTGACGGGCGAGATGGCACTCGAACACTCTCCGGTCTATCGCTCCAGGCGAGAAGCTCGGGTGCGCCGCGAAGGCCCGGCCGCGGGAAGGGTCATCGAGGCGCTGAACCGTGAGACCCAGCCGATCGCGATGCCTGCCCTTGCCAAGTCGCTCGGGCTGTCGAGGGAGCGTATCTACCAGATCCTGGCTTCCTTGCCCTCTTCAGCCTTCGTGCTTGTGACATGTCCCGCTGGGAGGCCGGTGCGGTATCTGGGCGCGCAGCGCGCACTCCAGCTCGGGGTATCGCCTCAAGATCTGGCTGAGATGCGGAAACGGGTACTGGACACGATTGCGCACCGTCCTGTCGACTTCAAAGGGCTGGTCGACGAGCTCGGAGGCAGCGAGCTTCTGATGGGAATAGCGCTCGCTCAGATGCAGGAGGTCGGCCAGCTCGTATTGGATGCCAGGTTGTTCCGGCGGCCGGTGCTAGTCCGGGAGATCGTTCAGTTCTGCGACCAGTGGCGCAGCGAGAAGGCGATCAGGAGCCGATTTGCTATCCAGTCCAAAGATGCATTCGTTTCGGTCACAAGCGACCGGCAGGTGCTGACAACGGTGATTGCTGGAGGCTTGAGCTTCTGGGCAGCTGCCGACCAGGCTTCTCAAATCGAACCACCATCGCCTGCCGTCGTCGCCAGCGTCGTCCTCGATGGCGATACACGGACGGCGACCCGTTTCCGGGAGCTGATTGAGTTCTGCCGTGAGTGGCGGAGCGCGAAGGAGATCGAGAAGCGTTTTGGTCGCTACATCCAGCTCCAGGTGCCACAATTCGTTAAGAGAGGGCTTCTCATCGTTCGCTCAGCCGGCCGGCGGTACGGCGGCAAGAAATATCTGGCGCGAAATTGGGATGCCGGATCCCAGCCTGCATGATCCAGATATTAAGGTCCTGGCTGTGCCGGGGTGTCAGCCCAGGAGAAGTTCGCCGCCATATCGGACAGCCGGCCTTCCAGCATGGCTGAGGTGATGTCGAGCGCTGACCGTTCGATTGCGTCCTCGCACTCATCGTCCTGCTGTGCGTAGCGACCTTCGATGGCGGCCATTGTCTCGGCAATCGAGAGTTAACCGCGGCCGGCATCGAAGACTTCGAGTGGCGTTTTGCCGTTCGTCTCGATGATCCAGTCGCGCAAATGCAGCAGCTCGTGCGGGACAGTGACCAGGAAGCCGTAGAGATTGTTCTTGGGGCTTGTGTCGTCGGATGCCTTCAGCAACCGGCATCACGCCTCGATATTGACGTGTACCTCGAACGCATCGGCAATCTCGTACCAGCCTGGCGGGTCTTCGCCGTCTTCGGGGATCTCGGCGTGCTC
>JAKFVZ010000344.1 GCA_021732965.1 Reyranella sp. | reverse complement strand
CGACGGCACCGACATCTGGGGCCTGTCGGAGAACGAGCTGGCGGCCTTCCGGAACCGGCGCATCGGCTACGTCTTCCAGTTCGCCAGCCTGCTGCCGACCCTGCGCCTCGTCGACAATGTCGCCTTTCCGGCGATGCTGGGACGGCGTGGCACTCAGTCCGCCACCTATGCCCGCGCGGCCGCGCTGCTGGGCCAGATGGGACTGGGCGATCATCTCGATGCCTATCCGGGCGAGGTCTCGGCCGGCGAGCAGCGGCGCGCGGTGATCGCCCGCGCCCTGATCAACGAGCCGGCGCTGATCCTGGCCGACGAGCCGACCTCCGATCTCGACGAGCAGACCGAGATCGAGATCATGGACGAGCTGCTGGCCGTCAACCGCGAGCGCGGCACGACGCTGATCCTCGTCACCCACAATCTGGCGCTGGCCGGGCAGGCCGAGCAGATCGTGCACATCGCCCACGGGACGATCGTCGCATGAGCGAGCCGGACAAGGATGCGGTGATCGCCGGGTTGCGGCGCGAGTTGAGCGCCGCACAGTCCGAGGTGCGTGTGTTGCGGCGGCGGCTGGGCGCGTCGGATGTGCCGTCCGCGCCGGGCCTGCTGAACGAGCTGCGCGAGGCGGCGCCGCGCAAGGTCGATGCGCCCGCCACCGTCGCCGTGAAACTCGGCCGCCGCTTCGATCTGTGGCGCTCACCGGTCGTGATCGGCGTCGTCATGGTGGTGCTGACGGCCTTCGCGATCGATGCCGCCGTCGGCCTCTACCAGGCGCGGTCGCTGCGCGAAGCCCGCCAGGCGCGGCTGCTGCTCGAGAACACCGCGATGCGCTCGCTCTATGTCGAGCTGAAAGCCATCGCCTACGAACCCGACGGCAAGTCGTACCGCATGACGCTGTCGTTGCAGAACGTCAGCCCGAACGGTCCGCTCTACGTCATGCTGAACGCGGTCTCTGTCTTCGTTCAGTCGGGCATGGTCTGGCAGCAGGTCCCGTCACGTCCGGCACCCGGCGTGAGCTGGGGCGTCGTGAAGGTGGTCGACGGCTACACGTATGACGTCGTGTTCACGCCCGACGTCGCCAACTGGGCCGAACTGATCCCGGGCTACATGCATGTCCGCATCCAGTCGGACCTGCTGGTGAGCGAGAAGGCGCAGCCCGGCAACGACGTCGTGGAGCGCCGCACGCCCTATTATGTCTATCTGAAGCCGCACGGCGCCAACGACGAGGACATCAAGGCGCGCAGCAAGTCGACCCGCACGCCGCCGCTCTTCATCCCGATGCCCCCGCATTGAGGGGGAGACGCCGCGGAGAACGAGTCTTACGCTCTCATGTCATCCTGAGCGAAGCGAAGGATCTCACGCTCGCCAAGGAGTCCGCTGGTCGTTCTGTCAGGTCCTTCGCTGCGCTCAGGACGACCGCTGCGGCTACTCAACGCCACTTCATCCGGTGCTAACGCTTCCGGCTGGCCTTCTCGGCGATGCCGGACAGGCCTTCGCGGCGGGCCAGCTCGTCCCAGACCGCCTTCGGCTTCACGCCCACCGCGGCCCATAGCGTGAGCAGGTGGTAGAGCATGTCGGCGCTTTCGGCGACGAGCTTGGGCTTGTCGCCGCGGATGCCCTCGATCAGCGCCTCGACGGCTTCCTCGCCCAGTTTCTTGGCGATCTGCTGGCGGCCGCGGCTGAACAGGCGCGCGGTGTAGGAGGTCTCGGGATCGGCGCCCTTGCGGCTGTCGATCACGAGATACAGGCGATCGAGCGTATGCTCGTCGATAGTGACGATGCCGGGCTTGCTTCGAGCCTTCCTGGCCTTTTTCTTCTTCGCCATCCGCGGGGAACTCCGGCGCCCAGGGGGACGGGCGATAGAAACTTCACTACGCCTCTTCGACGGGCGCCGTGTTGATTCTACGCCAAAATCATGCCGCGCGCGAGATTTGTCGCACCGGCACGCCCGCGCGCGCGAGATGTTCCTTCGCCTGCGCGATGGTGAATTCGCCGAAGTGGAAGATCGATGCGGCGAGAACGGCCGAGGCACCGCCCTTCGTCACGCCGTCGACCAGATGATCGAGCGTGCCGACTCCGCCGGATGCGACGACCGGCACCGGCACCGCATTCGACACGGCCCGGGTCAGGTCGAGATCGAAACCCGACTTGGTGCCGTCCCGATCCATCGAGGTGAGCAGGATCTCGCCCGCGCCCGACTCCGCCATGCGGCACGCCCATTCGATCGCATCGAGGCCGGTGCCCTTGCGGCCGCCATGGGTGAAGACTTCCCACTTGCCGGGCGCGGTGCTGCGCGCGTCGATCGCCACGACGATGCACTGGTCGCCGTACTTCCGGGCGGCTTCGCGCACGAATTCCGGCCGCGCCACCGCCGCGGAGTTGATCGAGACCTTGTCGGCGCCGGCCAGCAGCAGCCGGCGGATGTCTTCGACCTGGCGCACGCCACCGCCCACGGTCAGGGGCATGAAGCACTGCTCCGCCGTGCGACCGACGACGTCGAGGATGGTGTCGCGGTTCTCGTGGCTGGCCGTGATGTAGAGGAAGGTGAGCTCGTCGGCGCCGGCGGCGTCGTAGATG
>JAKFVZ010000128.1 GCA_021732965.1 Reyranella sp. | reverse complement strand
CGCCCTTCGGCGTCGTGACGTCGCCCTTGCCCGACCAGGCCACGCCCGCGATGTCGATGTGAGCCCAGGCCACGCCATCCTGCACGAAGCGCTGCAGGAACTGCGCCGCCGTGATCGAGCCGCCATCGCGGCCGCCGCCGACGTTCCTCATGTCGGCAATCTCGGAGTCGATCAGCTTGTCGTACTTCGGCCCCAGCGGCATGCGCCACAGCTTCTCGCCGATGCCCGCACCGGCCGCCCGAAGCCGGTTGGAAAGCTGCGTGTTGTTGCAGAACAGGCCGGCGCGCTCGTGCCCGAGTGCTACGATAATGGCGCCGGTCAGGGTCGAAAGTTCGACCATCGCCTGCGGCTTGAACTTCTCCTGCGCGTACCACATGGCGTCGCACAGGATCAGGCGGCCTTCGGCGTCGGTGTTGATGACCTCGACCGTCTGGCCCGACATCGACTTCACGACGTCGCCCGGGCGCTGCGCGTTGCCGTCGGGCATGTTCTCGACGAGGGCGCACACGGCCACGACGTTCGCCTTGGCCTTGCGGCCGGCAATAAGGGCCATGGCACCCGTGACGGCGCCGGCGCCGCCCATGTCCCACTTCATGTCTTCCATGCCCCCGGCCGGCTTCAGCGAGATGCCGCCGGTATCGAAGCACACGCCCTTGCCGATCAGCGCAACCGGCGCCTGGCCCTTGGGACCGTTCATCCAGGTCATGACCAGGAGCTGCGAATCGCGTCCGCTGCCCTGTCCGACCGCGAGCAGCGTCTCCATGCCGAGCTTCTTCATCTCGGCCTCGCCCAGGATCTCGACCTTCACGCCGAGCTTGGTGAGCTCCCTGGCGCGGCGGGCGAACTCGACCGGATAGAGCACGTTCGGCGGCTCGCTCACCAGGTCGCGCGTCAGGAAGACGGCGTCGACCACGGGCTCGAGCTGTGCGTAGGCCTTCCGCGCGTCGGCGGGCCCGGCCAGGACGATGGTGAGGTGCTGCAGCGAGAGCTTCTGCTCGGGCTTGTCCTTGGTCTTGTACTTGTCGAAGCGGTAGCTGCGCAGCCGGACGCCGAGCGCAATGTGGGCGGCGATCTGGGCCGGCGTCAGGCGGGTGCCCTTCACCGGGTCCACGACAACCGTGACGGCGGTGTGGCCGGCGGCATTGGCTTCGGCGGCGATCACCCCGCCCAGCCCCTCGGCGGCGCGGGCATCCAGTTCCTTGCCCTTGCCGACGCCCAGAAGCAGAAGGCGTGCAACGTCACCCGAGTGACCGAGAACGGTCAGGGTCTGGCCCTTGGCGCCGGTGAACCGGCCACCCTCGAAGGCGCGGGCGACGGCACCGCCCGATGCGGCGTCCACGGACTGGGCTGTCGCCAGGAGCTGCTTGTCTGCCCCGACGAACACCGCGACATTGCCCGCAAAGGCCTTCGGAAAGGCCGAAAATTCCACTTTCATCCAGTTCCCCTGCCCTAAGCGCCTGATTGGCAGCGATTTTTCGCCCCTGCGACGGGTGCGCGCAAGCGGTGTTTGACCTACAGGACCCTGCAAAATCGGGGTGGCATCCGGCCGCCAGCACCAGTATCAGTACCGGCCCTCAAAACGGACATGGAAATGACCTCAGGAACTTTGCCTCGCGTCTCGGTCGTCGGCCTCGGCAAGCTCGGTGCCCCCCTTGCGGCGGTCCTCGCCAGCCGTGGATTCACCGTCGTCGGCCTGGACGTGAACAAGACGTTCGTCGACGCGATGAACGCAGGCAAGATGCCCATCGTCGAGCCGCAGCTCAACGAACTGATCGCCGCCAACAAGGAGCGCCTGTCGGCGACCATGGACGCCAACGAGGCGATCCAGAAGAGCGACGCCAGCTTCGTGATCGTGCCGACCCCGTCGGACAGCACCGGCTTCTTCTCCAACCGCTTCGTGCTCCAGGCGATGGAGACGCTCGGCAAGGCGCTGCGCAACAAGAAGGGCTACCACATGGTCGTCATCACCTCGACGGTGATGCCGGGCACCATGTCGGCGGAGATCGCGCCTGCCCTCGAGGCCGCCTCGGGCCGCAAGATCGGGCCTGAACTCGGCCTCTGCTACAATCCGGAATTCATCGCGCTGGGCAGCGTCGTGCGCGACATGCTCTACCCCGATTCGATCCTCGTCGGTCAGAGCGACCCCAAGGCCGGCGACATGCTCGCCACCATCTACCTGCAGATGTGCGAGACGAAGCCGCCGGTGCAGCGCATGAACTGGGTGAGCGCGGAGCTGACCAAGATCTCGGTCAACACCTATGTCACGACCAAGATTTCCTACGCCAACATGCTGGCCGACATCTGCGACCGCCTGCCGGGCGCCGACGTCGACGTCGTCACCAAGGCGCTGGGCGCCGACACCCGCATCGGCTCGAAGTACCTCAAGGGTGCGATGGGCTATGGCGGCCCCTGCTTCCCGCGCGACAACGTGGCGTTCGCCGCGCTCGCCCGCAAGCTGGGCGCCCGCGCCGACGTGGCCGAGGCGACCGACCGCATCAACAATTTCCAGATCGAGCGCCTGTCGAACCTGGTCGCGAAGTTCGCCAAGGCCGGCACGCGCATCGCGCTGCTC
>JAKFVZ010000689.1 GCA_021732965.1 Reyranella sp. | reverse complement strand
CGGCATCGACAAGGATCATGCGCCCGGGACATGGGAGACCGGCTCGGGACGAGTAGAATATGGAGAAGGGGCGGAGGCAGCCATCCGACGGGAAGTGCTCGAGGAAACTGGCCTCGAGATCGAGATCATGGCGCCAGTGGCCACGTTTCATTTCTACCGTGGCGTCGCCCGCGAAGAAGCAATCGGCATTACATTCTGGTGCCGCTATGTGGCCGGTGAACTCGTGACTTCGGCTGAGCACGATCTGGCACGATGGGTCAGTCCGGCGGAAGCGGGCTTGCTGGTGGGGTCGCCTGGGGAGGCGGCTGCCATCGAGCGGGTCGCGAAGCTCTCACGAGGAGCACCGTAGGCGATGGCTTCCTATAACTACCGCCACTATCCCTATAGCCGGCCCGCCGAACTCGAGGGCGGGCGCGGGCGGCGGCCGGTCGTGATCGTGGGCGCCGGCATGGCGGGGCCGACCCTGGCGCTGGCGCTCGCCCAACGTGGCGTGGCGTCGGTCGTGCTCGACGAGGACGACACGGTGAGCCTCGGCAGCCGCTCGATTTGCCAGGCCAAGCATAGTCTCGAGGTCTGGGACCGCTTCGGTATCGCCGATCGGATGGTCGAGAAGGGGATCACCTGGGAACAGGGCGAGCTCTATCTCCGTGACAAGCCGGTCTTCCGATTTAATCTCCAGCCCGAGCCGGGGCACAAGTTTCCGGCCTTCGTGAACCTGCAGCAATATTATGTGGAGGAATATCTATACGATCGCTGTCTCGCCGAGCCTCTGGTCGAGATGCGCTTTCGAAACAGGGTGGTGGCGGTCACGCCGGGCGATGAGGGCGTCGCTGTCGAAGTCGAGACGCCGGACGGGCGCTACGCGCTCGACGCCGACTGGCTGGTCGCGTGCGACGGGGTGCGCAGCACCGTGCGCCACCTGTTGGATCTTCCCTACCCCGGCGAGGTCTTCCACGACCGGTTCCTGATCGCCGACATCAGGCTCCTGAGCGAACTGCCCAGGGAGCGGCGCTTCTGGTTTTACCCGCCGTTCCATCCAACGAATTCGGTCCTTCTGCATCGCCAGGCCGACAACGTGCTGCGCGTCGACTTTCAGCTCGGTCCGGACGCCGATCCCGAAGAGGAGAAGAAGCCGGAAAACATCGACCGGCGCCTGCGCCAGATGTTCGGCCCCGAGGCGCGCTGGGAGCATGAGTGGACCAGCGTCTACACGTTCACCTGCCGCATGATGGAGCGCTTCGTGCATGGCCGGGTGGTGTTCGCGGGCGATGCCGCGCACGTCGTCTCGCCGTTCGGCGCGCGCGGCGGCAATGGCGCCATCGCCGACGTCGACAACCTCGCCTGGAAACTGGCGATGGTGCTCGGCAAGGCCGCGCCGGCGTCGCTGCTCGACAGCTACTGCAGCGAGCGGCGCGCGGCGGCCCGCGAGAACATCCTGAACTCGACCCGCAGCACCGACTTCATCACGCCGAAGTTTCCGGCCGCACGTGCCTTCCGCGACGCGACCCTGGCGCTCGCCCGCGACTTCCCCTTCGCCCGCGCGCTGATCAACAGCGGCCGGCTTTCCGTGCCCACGAGCCAGGCCGGCTCGCCGCTGGATACGCCGGATGGCGACACGGACTGGGCCCGGGGTCCCGCTCCCGGACAGGCGATGCTCGATGCGCCGATGGGGCGTGACGGCGGCCCCTGGCTGATCGACCGGCTGGGACGGGACTTCACCGTGCTCGCCTTCGCCGACCAGGACACGCCAATTGCCGACCTCCCGCCCGGCGCGACCGGCGTCTGCATCGTGGGGGACGGGCTCGCCCGACAGCGCTACGATGCCCGGCCCGGCACGACCTACCTGATCCGGCCCGACCGTTACGTCGCCGCGCGCTGGCGCCGCTTCGACGTGGCCGCCATCGGCGCGGCGATCCGGCGGGCCACCGGGAACGGCTGAGGAGACGACGATGGCCGACACGACGACGGGCGCATTGCGCCGTACGCTGAACATTGCGCGACCCGACGACGCCTACAATGCGATCGTCGAGGCCTATCGTGGTCTGGACGATGTCCAGTGCCGTGCGTTCGACGCACGGCTGATCCTTCTGCTGGCGAATCATGTCGGGGACGAGGTGCTGCACGAAGCGCTCGCCGCCGCCCGCGAGACGACGGAGGACGCATGAAGGACACGCTCACCGGCCGGCTCGCACTGGTCACCGGGGCGGGCCGCGGCAACGGCGCCGCCATTGCGCGCGGGCTGGCCGCCGCCGGCGCCCGCGTCATCGTCACCGATGTCGATCTCGATGCGGCGCGCGCCATCGCCGACAGCATCGTCAGGCAGGGCGGCGACGCGCGCGGCCATGCGCTCGACGTCACCGATGCGGAAAGCTGCACCAAGCTCGCGCAGGACATTTCCCTGCTGGTCGGTCCGATCAGCATCCTGGTGAACAATGCCGGCATTTTCCTGCGCGGCGGGCTGACCGAGCCGGACGGGCGGGCGCGCTGGGAACGCACCATGGAGGTGAACGTCCAGGGGCCGTTCAACGTCACCATGGCCTTCGTCGAGCAGCTGAAGCACACGAAGGGCAGCAT
>JAKFVZ010000569.1 GCA_021732965.1 Reyranella sp. | reverse complement strand
GCGGCCCCGACAACCGCGCCAGCGCGCGGTCCAGCCGCTCCCGCCGCGGCGGATGGCGGCCGCCGCCGATCGCCTGCACGACGCGGCTCATCAGCCGGCCGCGAAGGTCCAGGGGCAGATTTTGCAGGACTTCGGAATCTAGGGCGACACCCCCCTCCTCGCCGGCATCGAGAAGCGCCACACCAGCCTCCGCCGCCGAGCGTTCATGGCCGGCGCGCACAAGGTCTGCATCGGACAGGCTGGCATGGCTGACACCGGCAAGACGCAGCTGCGCCCGCTCGAAGCGCGGGTCGACGTTTGACGGGTCGTCGATCCAGGGAACACCGCGGACCTCAAGCGTCGCCGTGAGAGCCGCACGCCGAACC
The DNA here is from genome assembly GCA_021732965.1 of Reyranella sp. Lineage (GTDB taxonomy): Bacteria > Pseudomonadota > Alphaproteobacteria > Reyranellales > Reyranellaceae > Reyranella. The sequence continues at coordinate 2,227 of JAKFVZ010000569.1, read as the reverse complement.
GCCAGCAGGGGCCGCAGCAGTCGAACCTCCGGCCATTCGACCAGTGCCGCCATGCCGGCAAGCCCGTCCGGGCCGCTGGACCGGGCGGCGCGCATCGCGATCGTTTCGTCCTGGTCATCGGCGTGATGGGCCACCAGCAGGTGAAGGATGCCGCGCTCCCGGCAGGCCTGCCGCAGCAGGCGATAGCGGGCGTCGCGGGCAGCTTCCTGCAGGCCCGTCCGCGGCTTGTCCCCCGTCCAGCGCAGCACGGTACTTTCCACGCCCAGCCGCTCGAGCAGACGGGAAGTCGACAGGGCTTCCTCAGCCGATTCCGGCCGCAGCCCATGGTCCACGATAAGGGCGATGGCGCGCCCCTCCCGGGCGCCGGCCCACTCGCTCGCCAGCAGGGCCAGGCACAAGGAATAGCGGCCACCGGAAACGGCCACGGCAAGATCGGGTCGTCCCTCGAAAGGCGCGAAGGGCGCCATCAGACTGTCAAAGGCCGCTCCGCCCAGAGCGCACGGGAGAGCGGGGACGCTCACCCGCAGCTGTTCTTCTGCCGCTCCTGGTCGATGCGGCGCTTCTGAAGATCCGTCGCGCGCGGATAGTCCTGGTTGAAGCGGGCGAAGACGGCGCAGGCGTCGGACTTGCGGCCGAGGTTCGACATCGTGATCCCCAGCTTCAGGAGGTTGTCCGGTCCCTTCGGGCTCGTCTTGTAGACCTTGTAGCCTTCGGCGAATGCCGTCAGCGCATTGTTGTAGTCGCGCCGGGCGTAATAGGTCTCACCTAGCCAGTATTGCGCGTTGCCCGCGAGCTTGTTCTGCGGATTGCGCTGCACGAAGGTCTTGAAGCCGCGTTCGGCGGCGGCGTAGTCGCCCTCCTGCAGCTTCTTGAAGGCCTCGTCGTAAAGCTGATCGCCGGCCGCGGCACCGCCCGGCGTCGGCGCAGGCCCCGACGGGGTCGCGGGTGCCGCCGCCAGACCGCCAGGACGCGGTCCCGCGCCGCCGGGCTTGCCGCCACCGCCCTTCTCGAGCTGGTCGATGCGGTATTCGTAGTCGGCTTGCATCTTCTCCATTTGCTGCATCAGCGTCGCATTGCGATGCTGAAGCTGCTCGATCTGGCCGGTCATCATCGTCAGCGTCTGCTGAAGCTGATTGAGGCGGTCCTCGATGTAGACACTGTCGCCACCGCGCTGCGCCGCTGCGGCGGTCGGCAGGGCGAAAGCAACGAGAAGAGCGAACGAGGGCGAAAGGAACTTCATGGCAGGCGCTTTGTTCACATCAAACGCGGCCATTTTCAGGCATGACCGCCCAGCCTCAAAACGAAAAGGCTCCAAACGAAAACGCCGGTCGCGTGGCGACCGGCGTCTCCTCAATCGCCTCTGTACGAGGCCGAGCTACTCCAGCGCCGTGATGGCGCGGCGGTTGCGCGCCCAGGCGGCTTCGTCGGAGCCGACCGGATCGGGACGTTCCTTGCCATAGCTGACGGTCTTGATGCGCGACGCGGGGATGCCTTGCGCGATCAGGTACTGGCGCGCGGCGTTGGCGCGGCGCTCACCGAGCGCCAGATTGTACTCGCGCGTACCACGCTCGTCACAGTGGCCTTCGATGGTGATCTGATAGTTGCCGTACTTCTTCAGCCACTCGGCCTGACGGTTCAGCGTCTGGCGGCCGTCTTCGCGAACCGTCGAGGAGTCGGTGTCGAAGAAGACGCGGTCGCCGACATTCTGCCGGAAGTCGCCCACCGAGCCGGGCGTCACGGACGTGCTGGCGGCGGAGGCGGTCTGGGTGTCGTTGTTGCTGCAGGCTGCGATGAGGAACATCGCTGCGAGGGCCGACAAGGCCTTGATCATGCTCATCTTTCGATCCACTCCCTGACAGAATCGACCCGGGCGCGGGCTACGCACGGGTCGACAGAAAAGATCATATATTTCGCTACTGCGGAATCAAGGGTGACCAGGCCGGGTCCGAAGCGTCGGTCGGCGTCGGCACTTGCCGCTCGAAGCGGCCGGTGATGTCGACCTGATGCAGCGTCGCGGAGCCCGCGCGGCCCCCCGAACTGGGCTGCTGGCGGAAGAACATCAGCACGCGTCCGTTGGGCGCCCAGGTCGGGCCTTCCACGAGGAAGCCGTTGGCCAGCATGCGTTCGCCGCTGCCGTCCGCCCGCATCACGCCGATGCCGAAGCTGCCGGCCGAGATCTTGGTGAAGGCGATGAAGTCGCCGCGCGGCGACCAGACCGGCGTGGCAT
>JAKFVZ010000567.1 GCA_021732965.1 Reyranella sp. | reverse complement strand
CCGTAAGCGGTGTTCTCAGGCCACGGCCTTGAGCGGCTGAGGCGCATAGGCCCATGGCAGCAGATCGTCGATCTGGCTCTGCGGATGGCCGTCGACGATGCGGGCGATGACGTCGACGAGGTAGGCCTGTGGGTCGACGCCGTTGAGCTTGCAGGTTTCGATGAGCGAGGCGACGACGGCCCAGTGCTCGGCGCCGCCGTCTGATCCGGCAAAGAGTGCATTTTTGCGATTGAGGGCGATCGGCCGGATGGCGCGTTCGACCACGTTGGAGTCGATCTCGACGCGGCCGTCGTCGAGGAAGCGACTGAGACCCGCCCATCGCGAGAGGGCGTAGCGTATGGCATCGGCAAGCTTGCTCTTCTGACTGACGAGGAGAAGCTTGGCGTGCAGCCACGGCTCCAGCGCTTCGACGATGGGGCGGCTTCGAGCCTGACGGACGTCGCGCCGCTCCTCGGCGAAGCGTCCGCGGATATCGCTCTCGATGCGGTAGAGTTCGGTGATGCGCAGCAGCGCTTCCGAAGCGATGGGCGCGGGCCCGCCCTGCGCGAGATCGTAGAACTTCCGCCGGACGTGAGACCAGCAGAATGCCAAGCTCACGGCATTCTTCCCGGCCAGCGTGTTGTAGCCGGCATAGCCGTCCACCTGGAGCACGCCGGTGAAGCCTTGAAGATGCCGGATCGGCTGCTCGGCCTTGCGGTTGGGAGCGTAGAGATAGGTCACGCCCGGCGGATCGGCGCCGCCCCAGGGCCGTTCGTCGCGGGCATAGGCGAAGAACTGGCCGGTCTTGGTCCGGCCGCGTCCGGGATCGAGCACCGGCGCCGTGGTCTCGTCGGCGAAGAGCTTGGTCGACGCCTTCAGTCGCTCGAACAGGCGCTCATGGACCGGGCGTAGGAGGAAGGCCGCCTTACCGACCCAGTCAGCCAGGGTCGAGCGGTCCAGGTTCACGCCCTGCCGGGCATAGATCTGGGCCTGCCGGTACAGCGGAAGGTGGTCGGCGTACTTGGAGACGAGAACGTAGGCGACGGTCGCCTCGGTCGGGATGCCGCCCTCGACGAGCCGGGCGGGTGCCGGCGCCTGCACCACGACCTCCTCGCAGGCCCGGCAGGCGTATTTCGGCCGGCGCGTTACGATCACGCGGAACTGGGCAGGGACGATGTCGAGACGCTCGGAGACGTCCTCGCCCATCGCATGTAGCTCGCCCCGGCAGCACGGGCAGGTCTTGTCCTGGACGTCGATGATCTGCTCGACCCGCGGGAGGTGCGCCGGCAGCGATCCACGGTTGGCGCGACGCTTCCTGGCCCGGTCGGCATGCTTGGCGGGATCAGCCGCTTCCTCGCCGGCGAGGCCCTCGGCCTCGATCTGCTCGGCCTCCTCGAGCCCGAGCAGCAGCTGATCGATAGGCAGGCTCTCGGCTCGGCGCCCGAAGCGATGGCGTTGGAGTTCCTTGATGATCTGACGCAGCCGCTCGTTCTCGGCGCGCTCCTCCGCGAGCATCGCCCGAAGCGCGATCGGATCGTTGGTCAGTGGGTTGGCCGCGTTGCTCACGAAGCCGATTCAATCATGGATTACAGTGGCTTGCCAGAGAAAAGGCGATCAACTTGCCGCGACGGGGACCCGTGTCTCGCGCCGCTCATGCACGCGCCGCCAGTCGAGGCCTTCGAGCAACGCCTGAAGCTGCGCCGCTGTCAGCCGCACGACGCCGTCGGCGATCGCGGGCCACTGGAACTTGCCATCTTCCAGCCTCTTCGAGAACAGGCAGACGCCCGTCCCATCGAAGTAGACTAGCTTGATCCGGTCGGCGCGCCGCGCCCGGAACACGTACACCGCGCCCGAGAACGGATCGGCGCCCATGCTCTCGCGCACCAGCGCGGCCAGGCCCTCCGCGCCCTTGCGGAAGTCGACCGGCTTTGTCGCGATCATGACGCGGACCGCGCCGGTCGGGCCGATCACAAGCCGCCCTTCAACGCGCCGATCACGGCAGCGATCGTCTTCGGGCTCGCACCGGTTCCGACACGCACCACGACGCCGTCAATCTCGATCTCGATCCCACCGCTCGGCCTGGCGACAATGCGACGACGACGCGGGGCCGGCTGCCTCACGGTCTCGGGTTCCGAACGAGCTGCATCGACCACCGCAGGCACGAACGTCGGCAATGATGCCGGCTCCGGTGCTCTCCGCAAAAGACGCCGCCAGCCGAAAAGCTGCTGCGGAGACAAGGCATGGCGGCGCGCAATCTCGCTCACCGTCGCGCCCGGCTCGTAGCTCTCCGCCACGATCCTTGCCTTGTCGTCGTCCGACCAATCTCGTCGGCGCCCGGTCCCGGTAAAGACCTCGAACCGGCGAACCGGCTCGGCGTCGCTGGATTTAAGCGTAAGCTCTGAAATCGTCATGTGTCGAAGCCCTCAGGGGCTTCAAACATCGGCGCTCAGACCGCGCCCGCAAAGGTGCCAACGGGACAGCGCTTACAGTTCGCCTCGTAGAGTTCGCTCTTACCAACTCCCGGTAGGCGCGTGACTTTCGCGTTCACACAGGCAGCCTCCAACAAGGCGCGCTGCAAATCGCCATCGTCAGCTTGCGACAGCGTCGGAACGA
>JAKFVZ010000073.1 GCA_021732965.1 Reyranella sp. | reverse complement strand
CAGTATCCGGACTCTCTCCTCCCAGCCTTCGGGGAAGCGGGTATCCAGTAGTCGTTGCATGAGCTCCTCCTGCGATGCATGGGTACGGCGAATTCTCCGACCCGGAGGCTAGTCTGACGCCAAGCCATGACAGAACTGTTGCGCCTCGGCCGGCGAGCTCGAAGCAGCAGCTCGAGATCGTCGATGGAACCGGAGGGTCAGGGGCAAAGGGGGGTCCGGATCGAGCAGGATTGTTCCGGGCGGCGGAGCGAGCCACACTCGCATTCACCATTCACCTGCCTGCGGGCACATTAGGGCTTCCATGAAGGCGTTGCTGTTCGTGCTTCCGGGACTCGTCTTCGCCGCGCCGGCGTCGGCGCAGCAAATCGCCCAGGGCGGCCAGGGCGGCACGATTGGGGGAACGGTCGGCGGCACCATCGGCTCGACGGTCGGCCAGCCTGTGGGAGGGTCACCGACCGGCTCGACGATCGGCGGCGCGCAGGGCGTACCGCTTTCCCCCTATGCCACCGGCCTACCGGGCAGCGACGTGCCGTCCTACGGCCAGGCGATCCGGCCTCCCGACGGGCTGCCGGGCATTCCCTACCCCGCCGACGGCCTGATCCTCACCCCGGCCCAACCGGGCTACGAGAACGATCCTTGAAGGCCCTGCGCGCCGCAACGCGACGCATCCGGTTCTTTCTCCACTACGCCCTCGTCCGGCAGCGCCGCGATGCACGTGATCTCGCGCTCCTCGCGTCGTCGGACTACTTCGACGCGCGCTACTACCTCGACCGTTATGCCGACGTGGCGCAAAGCGGCATGGACCCGCTTATGCACTATGTCGATCACGGCGCCGCTGAGCTTCGGCGCCCCTCCCGGAAGTTCGACACCAACTTCTACGTGAAGACCACGCCGGACGCCGGCACTCTCAATCCCCTCGTGCACTTCCTGCGCCACGGGCTGCACGCCGGCCGGCCGTCCCTGCCCGCGCCGTTCTTCTACGAGGGAAAGGCGCGGCGACCGGACCTGCCGGCGCCCGCGAAACGATCGCGGTACGAAGACCCGTTGCCGGAACCGTCACCCGCCCGTCCTCGCTTCGTCATCTTCACGGCCGTCACCGGCGGCTACGACGACCTGCCGCCGCCGGGCTTCTTCCCGGCCAACTGCGACTTCGTCGCCTTCAGCGACCGACCGATCCAGGCCGATGGCTGGAAGGTACTGCCTCTCAACTACCAGCATCCCGACCCGGCAAAGTCGGCGCGGTTCGTGAAGCTCCATCCCCACCTGTACTTTCCCGACCATGAGGTCAGCCTCTGGATCGACGGCAACGTCCGCATCACCGGCGACGTGGGTGTCTTCGTCGACGCGCTGCCATGGGACGGGGTCATGAGCACCTTCGTGCATCCGTTACGGGACTGCATCTACGACGAAGGCATGGAATGCCTCGAGTTCCTCAAGGACGATGACGCCACCGTCTGCCGGCAGCTGGACGTCTATCGCGCGCAGGGCATGCCGGACTCGCTCGGCCTCTGGGAAACGAATGTCGTCGTACGCCGGCACAACAACGCAAGATGCATCGAGCTCATGACTGCGTGGTGGCGAGAGGTCGAGAACGGGAGCCGGCGGGACCAGCTCAGCCTGCCGGTCGTCCAGCGCCGACTCGGCATTCCGATCTCGCCGCTCGACGTGGCGGGTGCCAGCGCCCGCAATCATCCTTTGCTGACCTATGCGGATCATCGCTCGCAGAGAGCGCGGACGTCCGCAGCATGGCCCCCGCCGCAACGACCGGCCGAGACGATCCCACCCCCGTCACCGGTCACGATCGGCGTCTGCGTCCACAACAGCCTGGCCGAAGTCAGGACATGCCTCGCCTCCGTCCTCGAAGCGCGGAGAAGCGATGACCTCCTCCTCATCGTCGACGACGCGTCAGACGATGAGACGGCACGGTTTCTCGCGGATCTCGCAGCGAGCCATCCGCGCGTCGTCCTCGTCCGCAACCCGGAAAATCTCGGCTACACCAAGTCCGCCAACACGATCTTCCGGACAGCCACCACCGACTGGATCCTGCTGCTGAACAGCGACACGGTCCTGCCGCCGGATGCCCTGAAGAAGCTCCTGGCTGCTGGTGCGCAATACGATCGCCTGGCCATCGTGGGGCCCCTTTCCAACGCCGCGAGCTGGCAGACCGTGCCGACCCTCACCGGGGCGGATGGCGGCTTCATGGTCAACGAATTGCCCGCGGGCCGAACGCCCCGCGACATGGACCGGATGTGCGAGTTGGCAGCCTTGCCCGTCGTCCAGTTCGCTCCGCTCGTCAACGGCTTCTGCCTTGCCATCCGTCGTTCGGTCCTCGACCGGGTCGGGCTGTTCGACGAGGAGAACTTCCCGATCGGCTATGGCGAGGAGGACGATCTCTGCCTGCGGGTAGCCGACGCGGGCTTCGTCTGCGGAATCACGACCGACGCCTATGTATTTCACGTCAAATCTGCATCTTTCGGGTCGGAGCGGCGGGCGAAGCACGCGGCGGAAGGCGTCACGGCCTTGCATCGCAAGCACTCCCGTGACCGACTTGAGGCGGCCACCGCCGTCATGCGGGGAAATCCGGGGCTGCGCACCATCC
>JAKFVZ010000443.1 GCA_021732965.1 Reyranella sp. | reverse complement strand
CGCCTGCGCGTGCGGCCGCCGACGACAGCGCCCACCGCCTGACCGCCGCCTAACAGTCGCATGACACGATGACCCTCAAAGGCTGGCGCGCCGCCGGCGTCGCCTTCCTGGCCGGTGCGCTCGCCGCGCTGGCCATGCCGCCGCTCTATTGGCTGCCGCTCGCCATCGTCGGCGCGGTGATCTTCGTCTGGCTGTGGGACACCGCGGCCGGGCCGAAGAGCGCCCTTCTGCGGGGCTGGGCCTGGGGAACCGGCCATTTCGCCGTCGGCTCCTACTGGATCGTCGAGGCCTTCTTCGTCCCGCCGGCCGACTACGGTCCGCTGGGGCCTCCCATCGTCATCGGGTTGGCGGCGCTTCTCGGCTTCTTTCCCGGCATGGCCGCAGGCGCCGCAAAATGGGCCGCGCAACGCTGGCCGAAGCTGGGCGGACGGTACGCCCGCCTTTTGCTGCTCGCCATCGCGTGGACCGTCGCGGAGTGGCTGCGCGGCCATGTCTTCACCGGCTATTCGTGGAATCCCCTGGCGCATGTCTGGGCCTTCGCCGTTCCTCTCCTGCAGGGGGCGGCGCTGTTCGGGGTCTATGGGCTGGGCCTGCTCACCTTCATGATCCTGGCCGCGCCGGCGGCAGGCTGGCGGGCCTCGCTGCTCGCGTTGGTCGTCGTGGCGAGTGCGGGCTTCGCGGGGCAATCGGTCATGGCCCCGGTCGACGCGGGCGACGGACCGATGGTGCGCATCGTCCAACCGAACACGCCGCAGGCCGAGAAATGGCGGCCGGAGAACCGGGCCCGTCAGGTGAACAAGCTCGTCGACATGAGCCGCCGTGACGGATTCGACAAGTTGTCGGCCGTCATCTGGCCCGAGACGGCCCCGCCCTTCATCGTCGAACCGGGATCGCCGGCGCTGGAGGTGATGGCGAAAGCCGTGCCGCCCGACGGCTACCTGCTCACCGGCGCGGCGCGCGGCACCGGCAAGCGTGACGACGGGGTCTGGAACTCCCTGCTGGTCATCGACAAGGCTGGCGCGATCGTCGCCTCCTACGACAAGGTTCACCTGGTCCCCCTCGGGGAGTACATCCCGTTCCACAAGCAACTCGCGCCGGTCTCGGGCTTCATCGGCCGGGGCTCGTTCGAGGAAGGGCTGTCGAGGATGACGCTGGACCTCCCGCGCCTGCCGTCCTTCTCGCCGATCATCTGCTACGAGGTGATCTTTCCGGCCGCCGTGACCGGTCCCGGCGCGCGGCCGCGCTGGCTGCTGAACGTGACCAACGATGCCTGGTTCGGCCTGTCGAGCGGCCCCTACCAGCATCTCGCCAGCGCCCGCCTGCGCGCCGTCGAGGAGGGACTGCCGATGATCCGCGCCGCCAACACCGGCGTATCCGCGGTGATCGATGCCTACGGCCGGGTTCTGGCGGCCCTCGACATGCAGCAGGAAGGGATCATCGACCACCGTATCCCGGCCACCCGGGAGCCCACGCCCTACGGTCGTTGGGGAGATGGAACGCTCCTGGCTCTCCTGGGATTGGCAGGGCTACTTCTTGTGGCGATGTCGCGCTTCACACCGAGTGAAATAACAACGAATTCAAGCCGTTAACCGTCAGCTTCGGCTTGCATTTGAGGTTTGGACAACTTAAGTAATATGCAACCAGCGCGTGGAGATATGCAGTTTTGCACATCTGGGCTGGGTGGCATTCCGCTGCACGCCATTCGGCCACGATTGTGCCGTACCGGCGTTTATTCGTTGTTTGTGTGCTCGAAAGAGTAGGGGAACTGATGGCCAAGTCGCATCCCGTTGATGTTCACGTCGGAGCGCGGATGCGCCAGCGGCGCACCCTCCTCGGCATGAGCCAGGAGAAGCTCGGGACGGCGGTCGGCCTCACTTTCCAGCAGATCCAGAAATACGAACGCGGCTCCAACCGCATCGGCTCGAGCCGCCTGTTCGAGTTCGCCAAGGTCCTCGACGTGCCGGTTTCCTATTTCTTCGATGAGATGCCCGCGAACGCGCTGGCCGGCCGGCCGATGTCGGGCCGCGGCAAGAAGGGCGGGTTCGGCGAAGCCGGTACGCCGTTCGAGCAGGAGAAGGATCCGCTCATCAAGCGCGAGACCCTCGAACTCGTGCGCGCCTACTACAAGATCGGCGAGAGCCGCGTGCGCAAGCGGATCTTCGAGATGGTCAAGGCGGTGGGTGCGGCCAGCCATGCCGAGACGGTCGCCGGCCGCAAGGGACGGCAGCCCCGCGCCTGAACGGCGCAGGAAATAGGCCCGCGATCCTCTTGATTTCCACTGCCATTTGGCGTTTTTAACCAACCGTGGTCCCGATGGGCGGGACCGCCGCGGACGGATTTGGACGACTTGCCACCGCGAAAATAAAGGCTAAGCCGGCCGTTGGCGGAAGCACCGCCCTGCCCGGAGTCCATGCGAACTTTGGGAGGGATCTTTGGCGCTCAAGGACTATATCTTCACCAGCGAGTCGGTCTCGGAAGGCCATCCGGACAAGGTCGCGGACCAGATTTCCGATGCGATCCTGGACGCGTTCATCGCCAACGACGTGAAGCTCGGCCACGCCGACGACAGCCACGCCAACACACGCCTGGGCTGCGAGACGCTGGTC
>JAKFVZ010000690.1 GCA_021732965.1 Reyranella sp. | reverse complement strand
GTGACGCCCAGCGCCTTGGCCTGTTAGGCGATTTCGATGCCGGCCGTTCCCTGGCCGGTCAGGATCCAGGGATGATCGTAGGGGGGCACGACGGTGGCGCCGGTCCTGGCCGCGATCCCTTAGCCGATCTCCTCGCGGCTGTCCTTCACGCGATCGTAGAGCACGACCTCTGCGCCGCTCGCACGCGTGTTGGCGACCTTGAGCGCGGGTGCATCGGCCGGCATCACGATGGTGGCCTTCACGCCCAGCAGGCGCGCCGCCTCGGCCAGGCCCTGCGCATGGTTGCCCGACGACCAGCCGACGACGCCCTTGGCGCGATCGGCCTCGCTCATCGAGGCGAGGAAATTGTAGGCGCCGCGCAGCTTGAACGAGCCGGTGCGCTGCAGGCATTCGGCCTTGAGGAACAGCCGGCCACCCAGCTTGCGGTTGACGCGCTCGTTCTCGAGCAGCGGCGTGCGGATCGTCACGCCATCGAGGCGGCGGGCGGCGGCCTGGACGTCGGCAAAAGTCGGAAGCGCACTCATCGGGGAACACCAATCAGGTCGGGGAGGTCGGAAAGGTCGCGTACCTGGGCGGCCAGCACGCCCGGCAGCCTGTCGTCGGGCGCGCCGGTACGGTTGACCCAGACGGTGCGGAAGCCGAATTGCGCGGCGCCGTGGGCATCCCAGCAGTTCGACGAGAGAAAACACACTTTGTCGGGTGTCACGCCGCAGCGTGTCTCGACGAGGCGATAGACGCGCGGGTCGGGCTTGAACACCCGGACCTCATCGACGCTCAGCACCGCCTCGAAATGGTCGGCAAGCTTCGACGCCGCGACCATCGGATCGAGCATGCCGGGATTGCCGTTGGACAGGATGGCGCTCCGCATGCCGGCGCGTGACAGGCAGGCGAGCATGCCGGGGGCTTCGGGGAACGGATCGAGCGCCAGATAGGAACCCATCAGCCGCTCGCGCACCGCGGGGTCGCTAATCCGGTGCGCGGCCAGGCAATGATCGAGGGCTTCACCGGTCACCTGCCAGAACGGCGCATAAGCGCCCATCGCGTTGCGCAGCCACGTGTACTGAATCTGCTTCTGCCGCCACATCTCCGACAGCGTGTCGGCGGAAGGGCCGACCGCTCTGCGATGGCGCGCCACCGCGGAATTGAAGTCGAACAGCGTGCCGTAGGCGTCGAAGACGCAGATCTCGATGCCGGACAGGGCAGCGGCCATTCAATTGCTCCACGGGGACGTAGACCGTAGGCTAACAAGCATGTTCATAGCCATCGTTCAAATCCCCATGTCCAGGCGGCCGCGCGACGCCGCCGTCGAGGCCGCGCGAAAGTCCGCGCCCACCTACACCGCGCTCGGCGCCAAGGGCCTGGTGCGGAAGTATTATCTCAACGGCGATGCCGGCGGCGGCGGCGTCTATCTCTGGGAATCGGAGGCAGCCGCGCGCGCCTGGTACACGCCTGAGTGGGAGACGCGCATGGAGAAGGCGTTCGGCGGCAAGCCCACTGTCACCTACTATGACAACCATGTGGTGGTCGACAACGAGACGGGCCAGGTCCGCGTCGACGGCTGAGCCAGGGGAGCAGGAAATGCAAAAGCGTAAGCTCGGCCGTACGGGCCTCGAAGTTTCAGTGCTGGGTTACGGCGCCGGCGCCGTGGGTGGACTGTTCACGAAGGGCCAGGCGAACGACCAGGAACGCGCCGTCGCGCGCGCGATCGAAGCCGGCGTCAACTATTTCGACACGGCGGCCCGCTATGGCGACGGCGAATCGGAGCGCAACCTCGGCCGCGTGCTGAGGACCTTGAAGGCCGACGTCGTGGTCGGCACCAAGTTCCGCCTGACCGCCGCCGATCGCACCGATGTCGCCGGCCTCATCGTCCGCTCGACCGAGGAGAGCCTGAAGCGCATGGGGCGCGACCATGTCGACCTGCTGCAACTCCACAATCCGCTGACGGCCAAGGACGGTGGCGACAATCTCGACGTCGAGATCGCGCTGAACGAGGTGGTGCCCGCGCTGGAGAAGCTGCGCAAGCAGGGCAAGACGCGGTTCATCGGCTTCAGCGGCGTGGGCGAGCCCGCCGCGCTCCTGAAGGCCGTGGACTCCCGGCTCTTCGACACGGTGCAGGTCGTCTACAACGCGCTGAACCCCAGCGCCGGCGGTCCGATGCCCAAGGGCGCGCCGGGCCTCGACTATGGCCAACTGCTCGACCGCGCGAAGGCCGCCGACATGGGCACCATCGTCATCCGCGCGCTCGCGGGCGGCGCGCTCGCCGGCACCGCCGACCGCCATCCGTTGGCGCAACAGCAAGTCCCGCCGATCGGCTCGGCCCCGGACTTCGCGGGAGACGTGGCGCGCGCGCAGACGCTCGAGCCGCTGGTGAAGGAAGCCGGTGCCGCAAGCCTCACCGAACTGGGCGAACGCTTCGTGATCTCGCATCCGAACGTGTCGACGATGCTGGTCGGCTACTCGACGCTGCAGCATCTCGAAGATGCCATCGCGGCGGTGAACAAAGGTCCGCTGCCGGCGGCGATATCGGGGCGGATTGCTGGATAGGATGGCTGATCGAAGTCGAAAGCGATACCAGCGGTATGAAAGCGGCGACACGTCCAACCCGCT
>JAKFVZ010000006.1 GCA_021732965.1 Reyranella sp. | reverse complement strand
TCGCCGCTATCCGGCGGCCGCGCGCGCGAGCGGACAGCATGGCCGCGTCGTCACGCGCGTGACCATCGGTCGCGACGGCGCCCTCATCGACCTGCGGATCGACAATTCGAGCGGCTGGCCGCTGATCGACGAGGCCGATATGGCGGCGATCCTGCGTGCCATGCCGCTGCCACCTGTGCCCGCCGGCATGCGCGGCGATCCCGTCGTGCTCGTCCTGCCGATGAATTACTGAAGAGGGGTATCCCTCTTCAGGCGAAGTCGCCGGAGAGCGACTGGCGCACGGCAGGCGACATCACGGCCATGTGGCCGTAGTTGGCATGATCGAAACCCACGACGACGTCGCCGCTGCCGCTCTTGAACGCCTGGACCTGCCCGGCGGTAAAGGGAAAGCGAATGAACTGCACCGAGGAGGCCTTGCCGTCGTCGCGCGAGCGCTCCTGGTCGTCTTCCGGCACGCCGCGGACGGTCTCGCCGCCGACCCGGATGAAGGCCTTGTGCTCGACGCCGCCCAGCATGCCGAGCACACGGGCGCGGCGCAGCGGATCGTCGATCTCGAACATCACGGTCGCCACCAGCTCGCTGCCCGTGGGGATCAGCGGATTATAGGCCGCGAGCTCGTCGGGGAGCTGCTCGGCGCCCCCCTTCTCGATGAAGAGCATCTCGTGCACCTGGTGCAGCATCGTGTCGAACGACTCGAAGTAGAAGGTCGCGAACGGCCCGACTTCGAGGCGACGGTTCTTCTTCACCTCGGAGATCAGCCGACGACGCTCGGCCCGGAGCTTCGCGTATTCGGCGAACGGGATGATGTCCGAAGCGTCGATCTTGCGCGTGGTCATTGATTCCTGTCCGTGAGGCCGTAAGCCTGCGCGAAGAGTTCGATGGGATGGCTGGCGCGCGACGGCTTCGGCACCGTGTCGCCTGCCGTCATCTCCATTACCTGCATCAGATGATCGGCCGCCAGCGGGCATTCCGACGCGACGAAGCTGGTGTCGTTCTTGAGAGCGGCCTGCGCGGCCGGCTTGCCGACCTTCACCGCCGTCTCGAAGTTCTCGGTGCGGGCGCCCCAGATGCCGCCATGGCCGCTGCAGCGCTCGATCACCGAGACCTTCGTCTGCGGCACAAGGCGCAGCATCTCGGCAGCCTTCGCCCCCATGTTCTGCGCCCGCGCGTGGCAGGCGAGATGGACGCTGACGCCGCCTTCCAGCGGCTCCAGGCCCGGCGCCAGACCGTGCTTCTTGGCGATTTCGACGACATATTCGGAGAGGTCGAACGTGGCGTTGGACAGGCGCTCGATCGCCGGATCCTGCGGGCAGATCAGCTTCCATTCGAACTTCAGCATCAGGGCGCAGGACGGGGTCAGCGCGATGATGTCGTAGCCCTTGTCGACCCACGGCAGCAGGGCGGCCGAAACTTCCTTCGCCGCGTTGGCGACGGATTCGATGTCGCCCAGCTCCAGTTTCGGCATGCCGCAGCACGCCGGATGCACGACCTCGGTCTCGACGCCGTTCCTGGCCAGCACCGCCCGCGCGGCGGCGCCGATGTCGGTGTTGTTGAAGTTCACGAAGCAGGTGGCATAGAGCACAGCCTTGCGCTTGCCGAAGGCCGGCGCGGCTTCGTTCAGGACAGTGCCTTCGCGGCGCGCGCGGATTTCGAAGGTTTCGGCGGCATAGCGCGGCAGGCGGGCGCCGTGATGGATCCCGGCCAGGCGTTCCATGCTCCGGCGGGTCGTCGTGTTGTGCTCGTCGGTCGCCCAGTTGACGGCAGCCGAGAGGAAATTGCCGAGACGGCCGCTGCGGTCGGTGTCGGCGAGCTGCTTGTCGACGAAGTTGATGCCCTTCTTGCGCGCCTGCACCGCGCGATGGCGCAGCATCAGATGCGGGAAATCCAGCGCCCATTCGTGCGGCGGCACATAGGGGCACTTGGTCATGAAGCACATGTCGCAGAGCGTGCAGGCTTCCTCTACAGCCGCGTAGTCTTCCTTCTTCACGCCATCGAGTTCGCCGGTCGGACCGTTGTCGATCAGGTCGAACAGGCGGGGGAACGAGTCGCAGAGATTGAAGCAGCGGCGACAGCCGTGACAGATGTCGAAGACGCGCTCCATTTCCTTCTCGAGGGCACCCTCGTCCCAGAACCAGGGATTTTGCCAGTCGAGGGCGTGACGGATCGGTGCTTCGAGGCTGCCTTCGCGCATGGTCGTTCTGCTTTGCTGCCGGCGGGTGGCTTTAGCGGGTGGACAGAAGAAAAAGGGGACCCGCGCGGGGTCCCCTTCGATAAGCCCGGAAGGCTTACGCCATCGTGTCGAGGGCCTTCTGGAAGCGGCCGGCATGGCTCTTCTCGGCCTTGGCCAGCGTCTCGAACCAGTCGGCGATCTCGGCAAAGCCTTCCTCGCGCGCGGTGCGCGCCATGCCCGGGTACATGTCGGTGTACTCGTGCGTCTCGCCGGCGATCGCGGCCTTCAGGTTGGCGTCGGTCGGGCCGATCGGCAGGCCGGTGGCCGGGTCGCCGCTCACTTCGAGGAACTCGAGATGGCCGTGCGCATGGCCGGTCTCGCCCTCGGCGGTCGACCGGAACACGACGGCGACGTCGTTGTGGCCTTCTACGTCCGCCTTC
>JAKFVZ010000537.1 GCA_021732965.1 Reyranella sp. | reverse complement strand
GTCGCGCGAGACCACGGAGCGCCAGCGTTCCTATGCGCGGACCCTGAAACAACGCTACGTCTACACGCCCGAGATGGTGGTCGACGGCATTGGTCACGATACCGGGCGCGATCGGGCGCCGATCGAGGCGCTGCTGGCTCGCGCCCAGGCCCGCGCGACGCGGCGCGCCACCCCGGACCTCTCGCGGTCCCTCGGCGGCCCGCTTACGATCAAACTCGACGCCTTCCCGCTCGGCGGTCGCATCGCCGACGTAACGCTGGCGATCTACGATCGCCGGCATATGACACCGGTGAGAAGCGGCGAGAACCAGGGCCGCATGATCGAGAACTTCAACACCGTGCGCCACATCGAGCTGGTCGATCGCTGGGACGGTACGGCCAGGAGCTGGACGATCCCCGGCGACCGCATCGGACCCACCCAGGGCATTGCCGTACTGGTGCAGGAGACCGACCACGGTCCGATGATCGGCTGCAACAAGCTGGAACCCGCCTACTCGGGCTGAGTTCAGGCGCGGCCGATCGCCTTGCTTCCGCCGCGGCTGCAAGCGAAGGTGCCGCCCATGTCGCTTTCCGGCGCCTCCGGCCGCCTGACCGCCGTCCTCGGTCCCACCAACACCGGCAAGACCTATCTCGCGATCGAGCGCATGCTCGGGCACGATTCGGGCATGATCGGCTTCCCGCTGCGCCTGCTGGCGCGCGAGAACTACGACCGCATCGTCAAGCTGAAGGGCGCCGCCCAGGTCGCGCTGATCACCGGCGAGGAGAAGATCGCGCCCGCGAGCGCGCGCTATTTCGTCTGCACCGTCGAGTCGATGCCGGTCGACCGGCCGGTCTCCTTCCTTGCGGTCTACGAAGTGCAGATGGCGTCCGATCCGGAGCGCGGCCATTTCTTCACCGACCGGCTGCTGCATGCGCGCGGGCTGAACGAGACCATGCTGCTGGGGGCGGACACGATCCGCCCGGTGCTGAACCGGTTGCTGCCGAACATCGACGTCGTGGCACGCCCGCGCTTCTCCAACCTCACCTATGTCGGCCCGAAGAAGGCGACGCGCCTGCCGCGCCGCTCGGCGGTCGTCGGATTCTCCGCAAACGAAGTCTACGAGATCGCCGAACTGATCCGCCGCCAGCGCGGCGGCACGGCGGTCGTCATGGGGGCGATGAGCCCGCGCACGCGCAACGCGCAGGTCGACATGTTCCAGTCGGGCGAGGTGGATTACCTCGTGGCGACCGATGCGATCGGCATGGGCCTCAACATGGACGTGAACCATGTGTGGTTCGCTTCCCTGCGCAAATACGATGGCCGCAGCTCCCGCCCGCTGCGCACCGGCGAGCTGGCGCAGATCGCCGGACGCGCCGGACGCCACATGAACGACGGCACGTTCGGCACGACGGCCGGCATCAGCGGCCTCGATCCCGATGTCGTCGAGGCGATCGAGAACCATCGCTTCGATCCGCTGCGCGACCTGCAATGGCGCAACAGCAATCTCGACTTCCGCTCGGTCCCGTCACTGATCGCAACGTTGAACGCCAGCCCGCCGCATGCCGCGCTCCAACGCGTGCGCGAGCAGGACGACCAGCTCGCTCTGCAGACCCTGGCGGCCCAGTCGGGTTTTTTGCCGCGCCTTCACTCGTCCAAGCGCGTCAGGCTGCTGTGGGAGGTCTGTCAGGTTCCGGACTTCCGCAAGACGATGACGGAAGAGCACACGACCCTGCTGGCACAGCTTTTCGGGCATCTGACGCAAGGCGGCGAGCGTCTGCCCGAAGACTGGATCGACAGCCATGTGAAGCGCCTGGAGCGCTTCGACGGCGACATCGACACGTTGATGGCACGCATCGCGCACGTTCGCACCTGGACCTATATTTCACATCGTCCCGACTGGATTCAGCGCGCCGTCCACTGGCAGGAACGCGCCCGCGCCATCGAGGACAGGCTTTCCGACGTTCTGCATCAGCGGCTGACGCAACGGTTTGTCGATAGACGCGCGGCTTTGCTTGTACGAAGATTGCGCGATGAGGGTGAAATGAACTCGACAATCGCCGCAGCCGGCGAAGTCATCGTTGAAGGCGAGCATCTCGGACGCATCGAGGGCTTTCGTTTTGTGCCGGATGCAACCGAAGGACAGACCGACCAGAAGGCGGTGCTGAGCGCGGCCCTGCGTGCGCTGCGCCAGGATCTGCCCGATCGCCTGCAGGCTTTCGTGAACAGTCCCGACGGCGAGATCGTCTTCGACGGCCAGCTCCGCGTCTGCTGGGGCGGTGGCCCCGTTGCGCGCCTGCTGCCGTCCGGCGACGTGCTGGCGCCCAAGGTCGAGGCCATCGCCTCCGACCTGCTCGACGGCCCGCAGCGAGAGGAAGTGCGCAAGCGCGCCGCGACCTGGGTCGAGACGCGCATCCGGCTCGGCCTCAGCGAATTGATGGACGCGCGCGCCACCGCCGAACTGCCGGCCGGCGCCCGCGGCGTGATCTTCCAGCTCTGCGAGGGTCTGGGCGTGCTGCCCCGCCGCCCCGTCGAGGAGCAGCTCGCCCAGCTCAGCGAGGAAGACCGTAAGGCCCTGGCGCGCCTGGGCGTGCGCGTCGGCGTCTTCTCGCTTTATTTCCCCAGCATGCTGAAGCC
>JAKFVZ010000366.1 GCA_021732965.1 Reyranella sp. | reverse complement strand
ATCTTCTTGCGATCTGGCTCCGGGCTGTTGAGCACGGTCGTGTAGTCCGGCGCGGGGGCAGGCCGTGCCGCGAGCGGGGCCGGAGGCGGCGCGGGTGCCTGGGCCGGCGGGGCGGCGCCCCCACCTCCGCCGCCTGAAGCACAGGCGGCGGGATTCTGGAAGCAGCGCTCGACCTCGCCTGCACTCTGCGCGACGGCGATAGCGGGCGCGAGAAGTGCGAGACCGAGGAACGTAGCCGCGACGCGCATGTCAGAGGCCGCCATAGGTGTTGGCCGCGAGCTGCGCCGGCAGGCCGATCACCATGGTCACCGGCTGGCCGCGCCCGGTCTGCCCGCGGGCGACGATGTGGTCGTTCGGTGCGCCGGTCTTGCTCTCGAAGGTGCCGCGACCGGCGAACTTGCCGCCGAAGCAGGACAGCGAAAACTGACCGCTGCCGGGGTTCTCGTTGGTCATGGTGCCGTTGCACACCTGCTAGCCGCGCGGATTGTCGACGGTGAAGGTCACGGAGCGGTCCCGGCCGATCAGCGCGCCGTAACGCACCAGGCCGTTCAGCCGGGCAACATTGCCGCGTTCGTCGCGGTAGAAAATCGAAGACGGGCCGTAGGCATCGTCGGGCATGGAAGCCTTCGGGACGACGTAGGTCTCGTCGCTGATGACGACCTGGCAGCGGCAGTCCACGCCGTAATTCTCGCCGAGTGGGCCAAGCTCCTGAAGGCGCCGGTTGCAGTTCGACAGCGCCGTCTGCTGGACCTCGCTCTCGCTCTGCTGGCCGCGCGTGTAGGCGTCGGCGTAGAGGAAGGCGCATTGCTTGGGCATCGGGATCGCCACGACCTTGTGGCTGGCCGAGTTCGTCTCGGTGTTCACCCAGTACCGGTTCGCCATCTCGCTGAAGCGCAGGAAGATGGGATCGCGCCGCTCGGCCTTGCCGTAGGGCGATTGCGACGAGGGTTGCGCCCAGGCATTCGAGCCGAGCGTGAGGACGGCGAGCGTGACGAGGGCGACGATGCGGAACATGACGCCAAATTCACCTGAAAAGGTGACAGAAATGCGACCCGGTCGGGGCCTCGTCCTTGCCTAGACGAGGCGACTCTGTGTCTTCGCCGCGCCGATGAACGAGGTGAAAAGCGGGTGCGGCGCGAACGGCCGCGACTTCAGTTCGGGATGGTACTGGACGCCGATGAACCAGTGATGGTCGGGAATCTCGACGATCTCAGGCAGGATGCCGTCCGGAGACATGCCCGAGAATCTCAGGCCCACCTGCTCCAGCCGGTCCTTGTAGTTGACGTTGACCTCGTAGCGATGGCGATGCCGCTCGCTGATCACGTCCTGGCCGTAGATTTCGTGGACCTTGGTGCCCGGACGCAGATGCGCGGGGAACGCGCCCAGGCGCATCGTGCCGCCGAGGTCGCCGTCGGCCGAACGCTTCTCGACCTGGTTGCCCTTCATCCACTCGGTCATCAGGCCGACCACCGCGTGGTCGGTCGGACCGAACTCGCTCGACGAGGCGTGCTCGATGCCGAGCAGGTTCCGCGCCGCCTCGATCACGGCCATCTGCATGCCGAAGCAGATGCCGAAGAACGGCACCTTGCGCTCGCGTGCGAACTTCACCGCGTGGATCTTGCCCTCCGTGCCGCGCTCGCCGAAACCGCCGGGCACGAGGATGCCATGGACATGCTCCAGCCGGCTGACGGCGTCGTCGCGCTCGAAGATCTCGGAGTCCATCCACTCCAGGCTGACCTTCACGTTGCTGCCGAAGCCGCCATGGGTCAGCGCCTCGGAGAGCGACTTGTAGGCGTCGAGCAGCACCGTGTACTTGCCGACCACGGCGATCGTGACCTTGCCCTCGGGCTCCCGCACCGACCGCACGACGCCGCGCCAGCGGTCGAGATTCGGCTCCTCCTCGGCCGGCAGGCCGAAGTAGCGGCAGACCTCGCGGTCGAAGCCGCGCTCGTGGTAGGCGATCGGTACCTGGTAGATCGTGTCGACGTCGCGCGCCTCGATCACCCGTTCCGGCTTCACGTTGCAGAACAGCGCGATCTTGCGCTGCTCGTTCTGCGGAATCTCCTTGTCGCCGCTGCGACAGACCAGCAGGTCGGGCTGGATGCCAACGCTGAGCAACTCCTTCACCTAATGCTGGGTCGGCTTGGTCTTCAGTTCGCCCGCCGTGGGCACCCAGGGCAGCAGGGTGAGATGCACGTACATCGTGCGCTCGCGGCCCAGTTCGTTGCCGACCTGGCGGATGGCTTCGAGGAACGGCAGGCTCTCGATGTCGCCGACCGTGCCACCGACCTCGACGAGGACGAAGTCTTCCTTGTCGGTGTCGGCGACGACGAATTCCTTGATGGCGTCGGTGACATGCGGGATCACCTGCACCGTGGCGCCGAGATATTCGCCGCGCCGCTCCTTGGCAATCACGGTCGAATAGATGCGGCCGGTGGTGATGTTGTCGCTCTGCTTGGCGTCGACGCCGGTGAAGCGCTCGTAGTGGCCGAGGTCGAGGTCGGTCTCGGCGCCGTCGTCGGTCACGAAGACCTCGCCGTGCTGATACGGGCTCATCGTGCCAGGATCGACGTTGAGGTACGGGTCGAGCTTGCGCAGCCGGACCTTGTAGCCA
>JAKFVZ010000751.1 GCA_021732965.1 Reyranella sp. | reverse complement strand
GCCGCAGGATGTGCTGGAGAACACCAAGCTCCAGCTGCACAGCGAAAGCGTCTTCGTCTTCACGCCCAAGGGCGAGCTGTTCGAGCTGCCGCGCGGCTCCACGCCCATCGACTTCGCCTATATGGTCCACTCCCAGGTCGGCGACACCTGCGTCGGCGCAAAGATCAACGGACGCATGCTGCCGCTGCGCACCCAGCTCTCGAACGGCGACCAGGTCGACATCATCACGTCGAAGGCGCAGACGCCGTCGCCGACCTGGGAGCGCTTCGTCGTCACCGGCAAGGCCAAGGCCGCGATCCGGCGTTTCATCCGCACGCGGCAGCGCGAGCAGTACATCCAGCTCGGCAAATCGCTGCTCGACAAGGCTTTCCACGAAGAGGGCTACGAGGTCACGGAAAAAGGCCTCGACGGGGTGCGGATCAACTTCAAGCAGGCGTCCGTGGACGACCTCGTCGCGACGGTCGGCGCGGGCCTGGTCGGCGCGCGCGAAGTCCTGACGGCGGTCTATCCCGGACTGAAGCAGCCCCGCAAAGGCAGCGCCGACGTGGTGCCGATCTCGCGGGCCCGCGCCAAGGCCGGCAAATCCGGCGAGGGCGCGCGCGGGGGCAAACCGGAGGATGGTAAGATCGCCATCCGCGGTCTCATTCCCGGTATGGCGCTGCACTTCGCGCGCTGCTGCCATCCGCTTCCCGGAGACCGCATCGTCGGCATCATCACGACGGGCAAGGGCGTCACGATCCACACGATCGACTGCGCCACGCTCGAGAGTTTTTCCGAGGCACCGGAGCGCTGGATCGATGTCGGCTGGGATTCCGCGAACGACGGCGATGGCGGCGTCTACACCGGACGGCTCAAGGTCACCGTCGCCAACCAGCCTGGCAGCCTGTCGAGCCTGTCGACGGTGATCGCCCGGCACGAGGGCAACATCTCCAACCTGCGCATCGTCAACCGGTCGATGGATTTCTTCGACATGGTGATCGACGTCGAGGTCGCCGACGTGAAGCATCTCGCCGACATCACGGCCGCCCTGCGTGCCACGCCCGCCATCAACGCCGTCGAACGCGCCCGCAATTGACGGCTTCCCCAATCCTCCTTCCGCGAAAGTAGCGTATGTCCGCGCCCAATCACCTGCGCCTCGGCATCAACATCGATCACGTCGCCACGGTGCGTAACGCCCGCGGCGGCCATCTGCCCGACCCCCTGCGCGCCGCGCGCCTCGCCGAGGCCGCCGGGGCCGACGGCATCACGGCGCACCTGCGCGAGGACCGGCGCCACATCGTCGACGCCGATATCGAGGGCCTGATGCGCGAGCTGAAGGTGCCGCTCAATTTCGAGATGGCGGCGACCGAGGAGATGGTCGGCATCGCGCTGCGCCACAGGCCCCACGCCGCCTGCATCGTGCCGGAGAAGCGCGAGGAGCGGACCACCGAGGGCGGGCTCGACGCCGCCGGCCAGCACAACAACCTGAAGCCGATGATCGCGCGCCTGCGCGATGCCGGCATCCGCGTCTCGCTGTTCATCGAGGCCGACCCCCGCCAGTTGGAGGCGGCGGTCGCGCTGGGTGCGCCGGTCGTCGAACTGCATACCGGCCGCTACTGCGAGATCGAGGGTGAGGCCAAGCAGGCCGAGCTGCAGCGGATCGCCAAGGCGGCGGCCCTGTGCGCCCAGCTCGGCCTCGAATGCCATGCCGGTCACGGGCTGAGCTACGCCGACGTGTCGCCGATCGCGGCCATTCCCGAGGTGCGGGAACTCAATATCGGCCATTTCCTGGTCGGCGAGGCCATTTTCGTGGGCCTGGAACCGGCGATCCGCGAGATGCGGCGCATCATGGACGCGGCCCGCGCCGGAGGGGCCGCCGCGTGATCATCGGTCTCGGCAACGATCTCTGCGACATCCGGCGCATCGAGAAATCGCTGGAGCGGTTCGGCGAGCGGTTCATCCAGCGTGTCTTCACGGAAACCGAGCAAAAGCGCTCGGAAGGCCGGGCCACGCGTGCGGCAAGCTATGCCAAGCGATTCGCGGCCAAGGAAGCCTGCGCCAAGGCACTGGGCACCGGGCTGCGGGCGGGGGTCTTCTGGCGTGACATGGGCGTGATCAATCTGCGTAGCGGCAAGCCCACGATGGCCCTGACGGGCGGGGCGCTGGCGCGGCTGCAGAAGATCACGCCGGCCGGCATGACTGCGCAAATAGACCTCAGCATCACGGACGAATACCCGCTCGCCCAGGCCATCGTGATCATTTCGGCGGTGCCCGCGCCATGATCCGGGGCAGGGTGTCAGCGGGAACCGGAAGGGCTCCCATGCCGCGGTCGGGGCGGGAGACAGGGCGTTCGGGCCCTGCTATAGCCCCGGCTTGTTCAAACTGGTACGGCGATGACGGACGTGGCTGAGCGTCGGAAGCGGGGACAGGAAAAGACCGGCGGATGGGGTGAAACCGTCCGGACGGTGGTCTATGCCGTGCTGATCGCACTGGTGGTGCGGACGTTCGCCATAGAGCCCTTCAACATCCCCAGCGGATCGATGATCCCGACCCTTCTGGTCGGCGACTATCTGTTCGTCTCCAAATATTCCTACGGCTACAGCAAGCACTCGTTCCCGTTTTCGCTCGGCGTCTTCTCGGGC
>JAKFVZ010000541.1 GCA_021732965.1 Reyranella sp. | reverse complement strand
GGGCATCCTCATGCTGAGGAGCCGCAGAGCGGCGTCTCGAAGCATGGGCACCCACCGGAGCCGTTGCCCACCATTCGAGACGCGCGCTGCGCGCGCTCCTCAGGCTGAGGACGGATGCTTGTCTAAGGCTGGGTTATGCAGTGTTCAAATATATGATAGATGTCATTTGAATACTTTCTGGATATCCCATGGAACTGCGGCATCTCCGCTATTTCGTCGCCGTCGCCCACGAGGGCCACGTCACGCGCGCGGCCGAGAAGCTGCACATGCAGCAGCCCCCGCTCAGCCAGCAGATCCGGGCACTCGAACAGGAAATCGGCGCGCCGCTGCTGTTGCGCCATCCGCGCGGCGTCAGCCTGACCGACGCCGGCCGTTCCTTCCTGGCCGACGCCGAGGCGATCCTGGCCTCGGTCGAACGCGCGACCGTGAAGGCCCGTCGTACCGCGCGCGGCGAGACCGGCCGCATCGCCGTGGGCTTCACGACGTCGGCGCCCTTCCATCCGCTGGTCGCGCGCGCCATCCGCGAGTTCCGCCGCGAGCGACCCGACGTCTCCTTCGCGCTTGAGGAGAACAGCTCGGGCGACCTGCTGGCGGCGGTGCGCGACGAGCGGCTCGACATCGCCTTCATCCGCTCCGGCCTCACCGATCCGCTGGGGCTGGCGATGCATCCCCTGCTGCAGGAGGAGATGGCGGCCGCCCTGCCCGCGCGCCACCGTCTCGCGCGACGCAAGGAGCTAACGCTCAAGGATCTCGCGGAGGAGGATTTCGTCCTCTATCGCCGCGCCGACGGGCGCGGCCTCTACGATGCCATCATCGCGGCCTGCAGTGCGGCGGGCTTCAATCCGCATGTCGGCCAGGAAGCGCCGCGTATCGTCTCGACCCTGAACCTGGTGGCGGCCGGCCTTGGCATCACGATCGTGCCGGCATCGCTCACCCGCCTGCCGCTGGAAGGTGTAACCTACCGCCCGCTCTCCGGACGGCCCGCCTTGAAGGTGCCGCTCAACCTCGCCTATCGCCGCGACGAAGCCTCGGCCGCGACGCTCGCTTTCATCGATCAGGTCCGCCACCTCGCATGAAACCGGTCAAGACAATCGGCCACTCCAACCATCCGATCGAGCGCTTCGTGGCTCTCCTGAAGGCCGGCGGCGTCGAGCGGCTGGTCGATGTGCGTTCCACGCCGTGGTCACGCCGTCATCCGCAGTTCGGCCGGGAGAAGCTCGCGAAGTCGCTGGCCGAAGCCGGCATCGCCTATGTGCATGAAGGCGCGGCGTTGGGCGGCAAGCCCGCGGCCGGCGGCAGCTACGACCAGCTTGCCGCACGACCCGACTTCAAGGCCGGCCTCGACCGCGTGATCGAGGGCGCGAACGACAAGACCTTGTGCCTGATGTGCGCGGAGAAAGAGCCGCTCGACTGCCATCGCACGGTGCTGGTGTCGCGCCGTCTCGCAGAGCGCGGCGTCGCCATCGAGCACCTGTTGGCCGATGGCGGTACGCGGCCGCATCATGCCGTCGAGGAAACGTTGCTGGGCAAGGAGGCCGCTCCCGACCTGTTCGAGGATCGCGCCACGCGACTGGCTCGCGCCTGGCGTCGTCTCGAGACGAAGTGGGGCCGCGCCGGCACCGGCGAGGGAGAATGACGGCAATGGAAGTTCGCGAGATCGAGACCGCGCCCGGCCTGGTGTTCGACGCGTCGGTAGCCGGCAAGGACGACGACGCGCTGGTCCTGATGCTGCATGGCTTCGGCGTGTCGCGGCATTTCTGGAAGGCGCAGGTGCCGGTGCTGGGCCAGGCAGGCTACTTCGCAGTGGCGCCCAACCAGCGCGGCTATTCGGCCGGTGCGCGACCCGATCCGGCCGATCTCGATTCCTATCGCTTCGACAAGCTCACGGGCGATGCGCTCGACCTCGTCTCGGCGGTCGGGCATGGCAACAAGCGTTTCCATCTGGTCGGTCACGACTGGGGCGCGAGCCTCGCCTGGGCCATCGCCTTCCGTAGCCCTGAGAAGCTGCGCTCGCTCACCATTCTGTCGCGTCCGCATCCGATGTCGTTCGCGCGCGCCCTGGCGATGCCGGACGGCGAGCAGAAGCGTCGCTCCGGCCACCACCAGGCGTTCCTCGAACCCGATGCCGTGCCGAAGGTACTGGAGAACGACTGTGCCTGGCTGCGCAAGCGCCACGCGAAGGAAGGCGTGCCGAAGGAAGTGATCGACCTCCACCTCTCCGTGCTCGGCAACGAGCCGGCCATGGAAGCCGCGCTCGCCTGGTATCGCGCCCGCGGCGAGCGGATGCTGCTCGGCCCCATCAAGGTGCCGACGCTCTATGTCTGGGGTGATGCCGACGACACGGTGGGCCGCGCCGCGGCCGAAGGCACAGGCGAGTTCATCGACGCGCCCTATCGCTTCGAAGTTCTGCCCGGCGTCGGCCACTACGCCGCCGACCAGAGGCCGGCGCGCGTGAACGAGCTACTGCTGGAGCATCTCGGCCGTCACGCCGGCTAGAGTCTTTCCATCTCACATCGACCCACTCACCTCATCCTGAGGAGGCCACGTAGTGGCCGTCTCGAAGGATGGGCAACAGGCAAGGTGCGCGCGCCCACCCTTCGAGACGCGCTCCAGCGGAGCGCTCCTCAGGGT
>JAKFVZ010000051.1 GCA_021732965.1 Reyranella sp. | reverse complement strand
TTCATGCAGTTCGAGCAGGTGACCAAGGAAGAGCGCGTCGCGCTGCCCAAGCCGTCGATCGACACGGGCATGGGGCTGGAGCGGCTCGCGACCGTCCTGCAGCACAAGCACAACAACTACGACATCGACCTGTTCCGGGCGCTGATCGAGGCGGCGGCGCACGAGATCAACGTCGATCCCGACGGCAAGCAGAGCGCGTCGCTGAAGGTCATCGCCGACCATCTGCGCGCGACGTCGTTCCTGATCGCCGACGGCGTGCTGCCCTCGAACGAGGGCCGTGGCTACGTTCTTCGCCGCATCATGCGCCGCGCCATGCGCCACGCCCACATCCTGGGCGCGCAGGATCCCGTGATCTTCAAGCTGGTGCCGACGCTGGTGCACGAGATGGGCGATGCCTATCCCGAACTGTCGCGCGCCCAGCCGCTGATCACCGAGACGCTGAAGCTCGAGGAGACGCGCTTCAAGAAGACGCTGGGCACTGGCCTGAAGCTGCTCGAGGACGAGACAAAGGACCTGGGCGCCGGCGGCACGCTGAAGGGCGAGGTCGCGTTCAAGCTCTACGACACGTTCGGCTTCCCGCTCGACCTCACGCAGGACGTGCTGCGCGCGCGCGACATCAAGGTCGACACGGCGGGCTTCGAGACCTCGATGGACGAGCAGCGCGCCAAGGCACGCGCGGCCTGGTCCGGCTCGGGCGAGACCGCCGACCAGGCGATCTGGTTCGACGTGCGCCAGAAGGCCGGCGCCACCGAGTTCCTGGGCTACGACACCGAGCGCGCCGAGGGCCAGATCAAGGCGATCCTGCTCGATGGCAAGGAAGTCTCGTCGCTGAAGGCCGGCCAGACCGGCTGGATCGTGACCAACCAGACTCCGTTCTATGCCGAGTCCGGCGGCCAGCAGGGCGATGCGGGCAAGCTGGTGAGCGGCGCCAACGAGGCCGAGGTCAGCGACGTCCAGAAGATGGTAGGCGACCTGCACGCCCATCACGCGAAGATCGCGAAGGGCGAGTTGAAGGTCGGCGACGACCTGGTCATGACCATCGACCCGATCCGCCGGGCCCAGCTCCGCGCCCATCACTCCGCGACCCACCTCCTGCACGAGGCGCTGCGCCGCCATCTCGGCAAGCATGTGACGCAGAAGGGCTCGCTGGTCGCGCCCGACCGCCTGCGCTTCGACATCAGCCACACCAAGGCGGTGTCGGCCGAGGAACTGCGCCGCATCGAGGACGAGGTGAACGATCGCATTCGCCACAACTCGCCGGTCGAGACGCGCCTCATGACGCCGGACGAGGCGATTGCCGCCGGCGCCATGGCGCTGTTCGGCGAGAAGTACGGCGACGAGGTGCGCGTGCTCTCGATGGGCGGCGACCCCGAGGTTTCCGGAAGCGAGCGGTATTCGGTCGAACTCTGCGGCGGCACGCATGCGCGCCGGACCGGCGACATCGGCCTGTTCAAGATCGTCGGCGAGGGCGCGGTCGCGGCCGGCGTCCGTCGCATCGAGGCGCTGGCCGGCAATGCGGCCGAGGCGCATGTCCGCCACCAGGCCGATCTGCTGGCCGAGGCAGCGGCGGCCCTCAAGGTCCGCCCCGAGGATCTGCCGGCGAGGCTCACGGCCCTGGTCGAGGGCCAGAAGAAGATCGAGCGCGAACTGTCCGATGCCCGCAAGGCGCTGGCGCTGGCCGGGGGCGGGTCGGGCGGCGGTTCCGCGGTCGACGAGGTGCGCGACGTCGGCGGCGTGAAGCTGATCGGCCGCGTGCTGAACGGGGTGCCGGGCAAGGACCTCAAGGGCATGGCCGACGAGTTCAAGAAGAAGCTGGGCTCGGGCGTCGTGGCGCTGATCGGCGTCGAGGACGGCAAGGCCTCGGCGGTCGTCGGCGTGACCGAGGATCTGGCCAAGACCCACAGCGCGGTCGATCTGGTGAAGGCGGGTGTCGCGGCGCTGGGCGGCAAGGGCGGCGGCGGCCGGCCCGATATGGCGCAGGGCGGCGGTCCCGACGGGACCAAGGCTTCCGACGCGCTGAAGGCCATCGAGACGGCGCTGGCGGGTGGCAGATGAAAGCGGCCATCGCCCTCGTGATCGCGGCGGCGGCGATGTCGGCCTGCGCGCCCAAGGATTTCAGCAAGGACGGCGCTACAGCCGAGCAGTTCACCCGCGACGAATCGCTGTGCCGCAGCCAGGTGCGGGCCCAGTCGCAACAGGAACGCAACATCGACGACCAGCGTCGCGCCACCTTCTCGGCCGAGCGCGAGCGCTACGGCCAGCAGGGGCTCTACACCGACATGGCCAACCAGGGGTACAAGTTCAACTTCGAGCGCTCGATGGCCAGCTGCATGGAAGCGCGGGGCTGGGCGCCCAAGCAGAACGGGCCCATTCCGATGCCGAAGCTGACCTGGTGAGTCTCGCGTGCTCAAGGTCGTCCTTCTCTATCTGGCCTGCGGGGCGGCGACCTTTCCGCTGACGCTGACGGCCGTGCGCGCGGCCGTTTCCGTCGCGGCTCCCGCGCGCGCAACGCCGGCTTTCCATCGGCGTCTCGACAGCGCCATGAGCTGGTCGATAACCGCCTGGATACTGGGCGTGTTCGTCTTCTACTGGTCTGCGGTGCTGATGGAGCGGCAGAAGCCCTGCAACGACCAGCGCAC
>JAKFVZ010000424.1 GCA_021732965.1 Reyranella sp. | reverse complement strand
CGGATCCTGATACCAGAAGCCCGCATCGATCGGACGGTCGTGCACCGGATGCCCCCAGGCCATGCGCGACGTGTCGGCCTCGACGATCTGGTCCGCCGGCACGACCGTGGGATTGGGAAATGTCGCTGGCTCGGTGATGAAGGCTTCGAGGAACTTGCCGGAGTAGCCCATGGAGAGTGCATCGGGCACCGCCGTCTGCGGCGTCTTCAGGTTCTCTTCCGTCGAGAGGCCCGACCATGTGTAGAAGAGCTGCCGATGCACGATCGCGCTCTGCATGATCACGGCGCCGGGCCCGACATAGTGGATCAGGCCGTCGTAATCGAAGGTGAACATGCCCGACGTCACCAGGACGAACTGGAATCCACCCGGCGGCAGATGCATGTGGAAATCGGTGGGGCCGGTATCCTGCCGGTAGATCGGCAGGCTTGTCGCGACTTCCTGCAACAGGAACGCGTCGTTGTTGGCGTGCAGCCCGTTGGTCGCCACGTTGTAGAGCGCCTGCGGGCGATAGATCGCATCGAAGGCCGCGCTGCGGTCGCGATCGACGGCGACGAAATCGCTCCGGTTGAGGCGAATGGGTTCGCCGGCGGGATGCGTGAGGCCGGGCCACTTGAAACCGGCCGGTGCCTGCCTGCTGTTCTTCAGGTCAGTGGTCATGCCGCTCTCGCTTTCCCATGCCATCACCCCCGCAATGCAGCATGAGAATTGTGCGATGCAGCGAACATGCACGCAAGTGCAAATGGCGGGCTTCCCGCCACTAAGCCATCACTGGTTCACGACGGCCGGTCAATTCACCCGTCTCCGATGTGCAATGCAGCACAATCGGAGGCGGCCCTCAACTGGCTTTCAGGTCGACCGCCAGCGCCGGTGGAAGACGGTCTAGTCCGTAGGTGCGCATGGCGGTGCCGCTGTAGAGCGCCGTCTTCTCGGCAGCACTGGCCTTCGCCGTCAGGCGTTTGAAGGCGTTCCACAGGACCGGGTAGCTGCACTGGCCCTTGTCGACCGGGAAGTTGCTCTCGAACATGCAGCGCTCGGCGCCGAACGCTTCGATGCAGGGCTCGATGTAGGGCGCCCAGGTCTTCGCCAGCTCTTCCGAGCCCGGCGGCTTGTCCTTCTTGTGGAAGTCGAAGCCGTTCACGAACATGGTCAGGCCACCGAGCTTCACGCGCACGTTCGGCAGCGCCGCCAGTTCCATCATGCGCTGCTTCCACTCGGGATAGACCTCGGCGTGCCTGCCGCGGAAAGGCCCGATGCCCAGCGGCCCGCCAACATGATCGACGACGATCGTCAGTTCGGGCACGGCGCGCGCCAGCGCCATCACGTGCGCGAGTTGCGTGTGGTAGGCCCAGACGTCGAGCGGCAGTCCCCGCCTCGCCAGACGACGTGCGCCGTCGGCGAAGGACGGATGTTCGAGCGGCCCCGGCGGCTTCATCACCAGGTTGGACGTGACGTCCGGCGAAGGATGCCAGGCGGTGCGGTTGCGGATGCCGCAGAAGCGGCCGCCCGCCACCGCGCGATGCTTCTCCAGCAGCGGCTCGACGCGATCGCCCAGGGTCAGGTCGACCATGCCGATGATGCCGGCGCAGGCGCGCGTCGGTCCGTGACGGCCGCTCGCGCTCACCGCCGCGGCGCCGGTCACGAACTCGGTCTCGCCGAGCGACTGCTCGTCGGCCGGTCCCGACGCGCGATACATCTCCCCGCATTGCACGAAGATAGTCGCCCGCACGTCATGGCCGCTTGCCGTGTCGGCCAGGAGATGCGGCAGCAGGTAGGAATGGCCGCCGTCGCGTTCCCAGAGATGATGGTGCGGGTCGACGATCGGCAGTCCGGGCTCGAGGACCGGCTCCTCGGTCAGGCGGAGCCAGTCCTCGCGCACGATGATCTGCCGGCCGTGGCCGAGCAGCGGATCGTTCTCGGCCATCGTCGCGACTCCCTATTCGATACGGATGTTGGCGCTCTTCACCATCTCGGCGAAGAACGCGATCTGCTTCTCGCGGAAAGTCGTGAACTCCGCGACGGTGTTGGCCTGCGTCAGCGCGCCCAGCTCGGCGAGCCGCTTGGCCACGCTTTCCATCTTCATCACGGCGTTGACCTCGGCATTGAGGCGCGAGATCAGGGCGGGATCGGTCCCGGCCGGCGCGAACAGCCCGTTCCATTCCCAGGTCTCGAAGCCCGGCAGGACTTCGGAAATCGCGGG
The DNA here is from genome assembly GCA_021732965.1 of Reyranella sp. GTDB lineage: Bacteria > Pseudomonadota > Alphaproteobacteria > Reyranellales > Reyranellaceae > Reyranella. Next base: position 442 of record JAKFVZ010000424.1, on the reverse strand, counting down.
AACGCCCGGGAGAACCTCGACCGGCCTGGGGCCGGTATGCGCCATGCAGGTCACGTCCTTCGAACTGAGCAGCGCCACGGTGCCGGGGACGTTGCTGAACAGCAGCGGGATACGGCCGGCGAACAGGTCGTTCCGGACCGAACCCATCTCCTTGTACGGCACGTGATTGATCTTGATCCCGGCCTTCTGGTTCAGCAGCTCGAGCGAGACATGCTGCACCGTGCCGATGCCCGTCGAGGCGCAGTCCAGCGAACCCGGCTTGCTCTTCGCAAGCGCGATCAGCTCGGCAACCGTCTTGACCGGGAACTGTGCGTTGCGCACCAGCGTGACAGGCGTCTGCATCGTCTGGGCGATCGGCAGGAGCTCGCGCTGCGTGTCGTAGGGGAGCTTGCCCGCAAACAGCGACGGGTTCACCGACTGGGCGGTGGCATCGTAGAGAATC
>JAKFVZ010000324.1 GCA_021732965.1 Reyranella sp. | reverse complement strand
CGCGAGGCGCGCGGCGTCGGCGCCGAACGCCGCGGCCTCGTCGCGGATGTGCCGGAAGGCGGCGATCCCGTCGTCGATCGGCGCGGGGAAGGGATGCTCGGGCGACAGGCGATAGTCGATCGAGATAACCTGGCAGCGGCTTTTGTTCGCCAGCCGCCGGCAGGTCGAATCGTGCGTCTAGATGGTGCCGATCACGAAGCCGCCGCCGTGATAGTAGATCAGCGTCGGCAGCGCGCCGGCCGCGACGCCCGCCGGAAGGTAGCGCCGGTAGCGGATCGGGCCTGCGGGTCCGGGCAGCGTGCCGTCGATGGTTTCGGCGACCTCGGGCGGATCGGCCTCGCCGTCCTCCGACATCTTGTCGACCGCGGCGCGGCCGATCGCGTGCGGCAGGGTCTCGAGCTTCGGCCGGCCGGACTTGGTGGCGGCGTCCATCAGGTCGAGCAGCATGCGGGCTTCGGCGTCGAGCATTCCATTTCCTCCGGTTCGTCGCGCGGACATTGCGCGGCAGGGCGCGGGGCGACAAGAGGTGATCCGGCGGGGATCTTCGCGGCGTACAATCGGCATGACATCCACCCTGCCGCGTCGGCTTTCCCCGCTCGCTCTTCTCGCCGTGCTGGTCGGCGCCTGCGCCTCGCCGCCGGAAGCGCCCGTTGCGGCGGCCTCGACGCCGCCGCTGGTGCTCGAACAGTTCTTCCCCGGCCGCACCGTCGGCCAGGGCGTCTTCACCAACAGCTGGACCGGCTCGCAGCGCCGCTTCGACGTCGTGATCGACGGTACATGGGACGGCAGGACGCTGACCCTGGTCGAGGATTTCGCCTATGCCGACGGCGAGAAGGACCGCAAGACGTGGAAGCTGGAGCGCACGGCGCCGGGCACTTATGTCGGCTCGCGCGAGGACGTGGTCGGACAGGCGAGGGCCTGGACCGAGGGCAAGGTGGTGCGGCTGGAGTATGCGGTGTCGCTCGGCGGCTGGACCGTCGATTTCTCCGACGTGCTCGCCCTCAATCCCGACGGCTCGCTGATCAACAAAGCGATCGTCGGCAAGTGGGGCATCCGCGTCGGCCGCGTCGAGCTTGAGCTACGCCGCGCGCCGGGGAGTTGAACTGTCGTCCTGAGCGCAGCGAAGGACCTCACGCTTGCCACGGAGTACGCTGGTCGCCCGGCCAGGTCCTTCGCTGCGCTCAGGACGACAAAGACCTAGAACTCGACGTCGAGTTCCTCGACTTCCTCGGGCTCGGCCTTGGCCGCCGCCGTCCATTCCATCATCGCGGGGAATCGCAGCATCAGGTCGCGATAGGCGGCCGAGGCCGGATCGAGCTTCACATTGTACGTCGCGAAGCGGGTGCAGACCGGGGCGTACATCGCGTCGGCCATGGTCGGCGTCGCGCCGAACAGGTAGGGCCCGCCATATTTCTGCAGGCACTCGCGCCAGATCGTGGCCACGCGCTCGATGTCGGCCTGCGCGCCGCCCCAGACCTTGAAGCTCTCGTGGCGCACCTTGAGGTTCATCGGCAGCGCCGAGCGCAGGTTGGCGAAGCCCGAATGCATCTCGCCGCAGACCGCCCGGCAATGGGCGCGCGCGGCCTGGTCGGTCGGCAGAAGGCCGGCGCCGGGCTTGATCTCGTGCAGGTACTCCCCGATGGCGAGCGTGTCCCAGACCTTGACCTGCCCATGTTCGAGGCAGGGCACCAGGAAGGAGGGCGACAGGAGGAGCAGTTCGGCCCGCGTGGCCGGATCGTCCCAGGATGCGATCCGCTCCTCGAAATCGAGACCGGCAATCCGGCAGAGAAGAAAGCCGCGGAGCGACCAAGAGGAATAGTTCTTGCTACTGATGGTGAGCGAGGCCTCGGCCATGGACTCCACCCCTCCCGATTGGTGGGACTGTTCTGTGTCTCAGGTGCCCTCGAGGATGCAATTTCCGAGCCGGTTCGCCCACATGCTTTACGCGATGTATCAGACCGCCGCCGACATGATGCTTCCGGTCCGTCTGTGGGCGACGGCCGCGGGGCAGACCCTTGGGGGCGGCGGCAGCGCGAGCCTCGACAGCTGGCGGGCGGCCAGCGCGCTCTGCGAGATGACGACTCGGGCCACGCTGAGCCATCGCCGTCCGGATTTCGGCATCAACGAGGTGAAGTACGGCAACCAGATGGTGGCGGTGCGCGAGGAAGAGGTCTTCGCCACCCCGTTCGGCACCCTGCTGCGCTTCGCCAAGGTGGGCGTGCCGCCGCAGCCCAAGGTGCTGCTGGTCGCGCCTCTTTCCGGGCATTTCGCGACGCTTCTGCGCGATACCGTGCGCGTCCTGCTGCCCGACCATGACGTCCACATCACCGACTGGGCCAATGCCCGCGACGTCGGCATCTGGAACGGCCGCTTCGGCTTCGACGAATATGTCGAGCACCTGATCGAATTTCTCGAGGTTATGGGCCCGGGCGCCCATGTCATCGCCGTCTGCCAGCCCTGCGTCCAGGCGCTGGCGGCGGTGGCGATCATGGCCGAGGACGACAATCCGGCCCAGCCGCGCAGCATGACCCTGATGGCCGGCCCCATCGACACCAGGATCAGCCCGACCAAGGTCAACGACCTGGCCATGGGCAAGCCTATCGGCTGGTTCGAGCAGAACCTGATCCACCGCGTGCCGCTGCGCTAT
>JAKFVZ010000794.1 GCA_021732965.1 Reyranella sp. | reverse complement strand
CGACCTCGCGAACGATCCCGACGAGGTCGTGAACCTCGCCCACGATTTCGAGCGCAACCGCGATCTTATCGCGACGATGAACGCCAAGCTGAACGCGCTGATCGCCCGCGAGATCGGCACCGACGACGGCCGCTTCATGCATCTCGACGCCTGGATCGACTGGAAGGACGCGACGCCGGCGGCGATCAATATCTGAGGCAGTGCACGCGTGGGTCAGACAAACAAAAGATCCCTCGCTACGCTCGGGATGACACTGTTGTTGGAATAGGTGCAGTGCGCCGAATCAAAAAGCCGGTGTCATCCTGAGCGCAGCGAAGGATCCTTTCTCTTCGCCTCGAAACGCGAATGGAAACGACTCAACTAAGTGCCACAGAAAGTCCGATAAACGCCCCCGTCAGCCAGCGCCGGCTCGGCATAGGCTTCCAGTCCCGGCCGCTCCTCGTAAGGCATCGCCAGCACCTGAAGCAATTCCTCGAACGGCGCATAGTCCTCGCGTTCGGCGGCGGCCGTGAGCGCCAGTTCGACGCGATGATTGCGCGGAATGTAGATCGGGTTGACCGAATGCATCGCCACGCGACGGGCCGGACCGTCCTGCGGTTCGCGCACCAGGCGCTCGCGCCAGCGCGGGAGCCAGGCCTCGAAGGCTTCCGGCTTGTTGGCGAACAGGCGGCGGACTTCGGCATCGGCCGCCGGATCGGCAGCAGCGTCACCCAGCCGGCGGAAGGTCAGGGTGAAATCGGCCTGGCCTTCGGTCATGGCATTCAGCAGATCCTGAGCCAGCGCGCCATCGCCCTCTTCCTCGGTCGAGAGGCCGAGCTTCTGCCGCAGGCCGCCGATCAGGGCGGCGACGTAGCGGTCGCGGAAGGTGCCCAACGCCTCGTTGGCGATGGCCAGCGCCTTGTCGCTGTCATCGGCCAGCAACGGCAGCAGGGTCTCGCCAAAGCGCGCCAGGTTCCAGTGCGCGATGCTCGGCTGGTGCGCATAGGCATAGCGCCCCTGCTGGTCGATCGAGCTGAACACCGTCTCGGGATTGTAGGCGTCCATGAAGGCGCAGGGACCGTAGTCGATGGTCTCGCCGGCAATGGAGCAATTGTCGGTGTTCATCACGCCGTGGATGAAGCCGACCAGCAGCCACCTGGCGACCAGAGCGGCCTGCCGCCCGATCACGCTCTCGAACAGCACGCGATACGGCTCTGCTGAGTCGCGTGCGTGCGGATAGTGGCGCGCGATGACGTGGTCGGCGAGCAGGCGGAGCGCCTCGGTGTCGTGGCGGGCGGCAAAGAACTGGAAGGTGCCGACTCGGATATGGCTGGAGGCGACGCGCGTCAGCACCGCACCCGGCAATTCGCCGTCGCGCCAGATCGGCTCGCCCGTGGTGACGGCGGCCAGCGAGCGCGTCGTCGGAATGCCGAGCGCGGCCATCGCCTCGCTCACGATGTATTCGCGCAGCACCGGGCCGACGGCCGCGCGACCGTCGCCGCTGCGCGAGAAGGGCGTCGGGCCCGAGCCCTTGAGCTGGATGTCCCGGCGCAGGCCGTCGCGGTCGACGACCTCGCCCAGCAGGATGGCGCGACCGTCGCCGAGCTGCGGCACGAAGTTGCCGAACTGGTGGCCGGCATAGGCAAGCGCGATCGGCTCCGAGCCCGGCGCGACCTTGTTGCCGGCCAGCATCGCGACGCCCTCCGGCGAGGACAGCACCTCGGGATCGAATCCGAGCTGCAGGGCCAACGCGCGATTGAGCTTCACCAGCCGCGGCGCCGCGACCGGCGTCGGCGACAGGCGGGCATAGAAGCGCTCCGGCAGCCTTGCGTAGCTGTTATCGAACGGCAGGCCGGGCAGCGTGTCCATGCTCCGATTTCCTCCCTACTCGTCGTAGCGCGCCGTGGGAACGCCGCTCATACGGTCGTAGTGAAGCGAGATGTTCTTCAGGGTGCAGAGATTGAGGTAACCCCACACGACGGGCGGGCCGCCATCGGCGAAGGTGACCCTGAGATCGCCCATGCACCAGTCGGGTGACGCTCGATAGGACACTTCGCGGGCCTCGCCGGGCCTGATGGCCGGCGACCGCAGGAAATTCGGCCCCCACATGTTGAGCTGGGTCGGCGACACGGAAAGCTGGGCGATCGGATACTGCGTCGAATTCTTCAGCCGGAAGGCGGTTTCCTGGGCGGATGCCTGCCCCGCGAAAAGAACGAGGGCAGCGGCAGCCAGAGAGCGCATCATGGACAAAACAACCTCACAGCGAACGACGGGTTCCGCACGAGTCTGTCGCAGATCGCCGAAGCGCGCTAGAGGGAGAGCATGACGCTGTTGATCGGCCACCCGTCGTTTCTCGAGCACGATACGGGGGACTTCCATCCCGAGAGACCGGACCGGCTGCGCGCCGTGACGGCGGCCCTGGCCGACGAGGAATTCTCGGGCCTCGCCCGCCTCGTGGCGCCCGCGGCCACGATCGAGCAGCTGACGCGCGTCCATCCGCAGAATTATGTCGACGCCATCCTGGGCATCCGCCCGCCCGAGGGCGAACTGGTGCATGTCGACGGCGACACGGTCATGAGCGCGGGCAGCGCGAATGCGGCCCGTCACGCCGCCGGCGCCGTGATCGCCGCCGTGGACGGCGTCCTGAAGGGCCGGGCCCGCACTGCCT
>JAKFVZ010000734.1 GCA_021732965.1 Reyranella sp. | reverse complement strand
GGTCGAAATCGGAGATGGCGCGCGGCCAGGCCTGCATGGCCGCATAGGACAGGCCGCGATCGACCCAGAGGTCCGGATCGCCGGTCTTGAGTTCCAGCGCCTTGCTCTGGGCGGCGGCGGCCTTCTCGGCCGCACCCGTCTCCATCCACGATTGCCCCGCCTGCGCCCAAAGTTCGGCCCGCAGGCCCGGCCGATCGTTGCCCATGTCGCGCGCAATGGCCTCGAACTGGGCCGCCGCCTGGGCGTGCTTGCCCGACTGGAACATGGCGACGGCGACGCAATGGCGGGCACCGAGACCGCCGCCCTCCACGATCCACTTCTCGGCCGCCGGCAGCGCCTTAAGCGGCTCCATGCGAGCGAGCCGCATGCAGTCGGTATAGCGCTTCAGATGATCCGGCGCCGTCTCCAGGCCGGGCGGTCCCGGCAGGGGCCGGGCGGGAAAGACGGGAATGGGCTGAGCCAGGGACGGCGCCGCGACGAGCAGGCCGAGCAACGGCCACAGTGGCTTGCATCGAAACAACATGGTTGAAAAGAACCGCGCCGGAGCGTTCCTGACAAGATGACAAGACGACTTTTCATTTTCGGCCTGGGCTACAGCGGCCTTGAAATCGCCAAGCTGGCAAAGACGCAGGGTTGGTCGGTGGCGGGCACCTGCACGACCGAAGAGAAGGCACGCAGGCTGCGTGAACAGGCAATCGAAGCGCATGTCTTCGATGGCACCTCTGCGCTCGCGCCTGAAGCCTTCGGCGACGCCACACATGTTGTTTGCACGGTGGCGCCGGGCGCCGCCGGCGATCCGGCGCTGCGCTCCTGCCGGGCATTGCTGGGTCGCGCACGCTGGCTGGGCTACCTCTCCACAACGGGCGTGTATGGCGATCACGAGGGCGCCTGGGTCGACGAGACGACACCAACGCTGGCGACGCAGCCGCGCAGCCTGCAGCGGCTCGCCGCCGAACGGGGCTGGCGCGACGTCGCGAGCGAAAGCGGCGCCGCCCTCCACATCTTCCGATTGCCCGGCATCTACGGACCCGGCCGCAGCACCCTCGATCGCGTCAAGGCAGGCACCGCCCAGCGCATCGACAAGCCCGGCCAGTTCTTCTCGCGCATCCATGTCGCCGATCTCGCCGCGAGCGTGATGAAGGCGACGGATCGCAGCGGCGGCACGGAGGTCTGGAACGTCGCCGACGATCTGCCGGCGCCGAATGCCGACGTCATCGCCCATGCCTGCGAGCTGCTGGGACTGCCGGTGCCGCCGACCATTCCCTGGGAGGATGCGGCGCCGACGATGTCGGCGATGGCACGCTCCTTCTACACGGACAGCCGTCGCGTGAAGAACGAGAAGCTCAAGCGCGAGCTGGGCGTCATGCTGCGCTATCCGACCTATCGCGAAGGGCTGAAGGCGATAGCCGACGCGGATGGATGAGTTACGCCGAGCGAACCACACACTCTTGTCGTCCTGAGCGCAGCGAAGGACCTCGCGCCCGTCAAGGAGCCTGTTGATCGCTCCGTCAGGTCCTTCGCTGCGCTCAGGACGACAGCGTGGACTAAGCCCGCCCTAACCCACCACCTCCTCGACGGTCGCGATCAGGCGGGCGATGTCGGCGGGTGTGCTGAGACGGTGATCGCCGCCCTTTATGAACGTCGTGATGACTTCCGGCGCGTCGAGATGCTTCGCGATCTGCAGCGAATATTCCCAAGGCACGTCGGGATCGCTCTGGCCGTGCAGCAGCCGCACCGGACAAGGCAACGCCAGCGGCTTGTCGAGCAGCAGGTGATTGCGGCCCTCCTCGATCAGCTTCCAGGTGAAGACCGACGGCTCGGGCGAATACTGCGACGGACGTTCGAGCCTCCCGTCGCGCTCCAGCGTCGCGCGGTCTTCGGGCGAGAGGCCCTTCAGCAACATGCGCTCGGTGAAGTCGGGCGCGGCGGCGATCAGCACGAGACCGGCGAGGCGCTCGGGCCGTGCGCGCGCCGCCAGCAGCGACAGCCAGCCGCCCATGCTCGATCCGACCAGCACCAGCTTGCCCGAGGTGAGCTGGTCGATCGCCGCCAGCGAATCGTCGAGCCAGCGGCCGATCGTGCCGTCCTCGAAACGACCCGAAGACTGGCCATGACCGAGATAGTCGAAGCGCAGGAAGGCGCGGCCGGTGCGCACCGCCCACTCTTCGAGAGCCACCGCCTTCGTGCCCGTCATGTCCGAACGGAACCCGCCGAGGAAGACGACAGTCGGAGTCCGACCCTGTGTAGTTGCATAGGCGATGGTGTTGCCATCGCCGCGCTGCAGCCGCTCGACCCTACCCACGTTCTTCCTCCCGTGTTACCTGCTGCCTCCCCTTGATCCTGTAGCCAAAAGCCAAGCCCGTGTCCGCGCCGACCCTGCTTCAAATCGTTCCGACCCTGGCCGGTGGCGGCCTGGCCCGCGCCACGCTCGAAGCGGCGCAAGCCGTCATCGCCGCCGGCGGCTCGGCGATCGTGGCTTCGCCCGGCGGCAGCATGGTGCCCGACCTGTTGCGCCTGCGCGCCAGCCATCTCGAGCTTCCCGACCGAAGCCATCCGATCTGGGGTCGTCTCATGCTGCCCGGCAAGCTCGCGTCGAACCTGCGTGAGGCCAAGGTCGACGTCGTGCAGGCGCGCTCGCCCGCCACCGGC
>JAKFVZ010000672.1 GCA_021732965.1 Reyranella sp. | reverse complement strand
GACCGAACTCGCCAAGGCTTTCCGCAACGAATTCATCGCGCGCAACCGCGACGCCACCCGCGCGCTGCTGGAACGATGCGTAGCCGACAAAGTGATCGAGCCGCCGGAGGACATCGAGCTGACGCTCGACCTCGTGTTCGGTCCGCTTTTCTATCGCCTGCTGATGGGCCACGCGCCGATCACGCGGAGCTTCGTCGATCGGCTCGTCGACCAGGTCATCCGCGCACGATGCACCTGAAACCGACATGGCTCGTGGTCGTGTCGATCTGCTCGGCATGGCGCGCGGCGGGACGATAGCGCTTGCAATAGCTGGGGGCGCAGAGATGCGAACCGCCCTTCAGCACCTTGCGCGGGATACGCACGGGGTCGCGCGGGTCATAACTCTCCTCGAGCGTCGCGCCGCGCGGATTCTCGGGCACGCAACAGGCCTTGGCCGCATCGGCCGGGTGCCGGGCGACATACCAGTCGACCGTCCATTCCCAGACGTTACCGATCATGTCGTACACGCCGTAGCCGTTCGCGGGATAGGCTTTCGCGGGAGACGTGCGGGCGAAGCCGTCGGCGCGGGTATTCTCGTGCGGGAAGGCACCCTGCCAGGTGTTGGCCATGTGCCGGCCGCCAGGCGCGAGTTCGTCTCCCCAGGCGAACTCCGCACCGTCGAGCCCGCCGCGCGCAGCGAACTCCCATTCGGCTTCCGTCGGCAGTTCCTTGCCGGCCCACTTCGCATAGGCCTCGGCATCGCGATAGCCGACCTGCACGACCGGATGCTCGTCGAGTCCGCCGATGTGGCTGCCCTTGCCGTAAGGCCGCCGCCACGTCGCGCCGAAGGTGAAGCGCCACCACTGGCTCCAGTCGACGAGATCGACGGGTTTCGAGGGCGGCGTGAAGACGAGGCCGCCGGCCTTCAGCATCCCGGGGCGTGCGCCGGGATAGTCCTTGGGATCGGGATCGAGTTCGGCCCAGGTCACATGGCCGGTCGCCTCGACGAACCGACGGAACTGGGCATTGGTGACGGGCGTCTCGTCCATCCAGAAGCCATCCACCGTCACGGTGTGAGCCGGCTTCTCCTCGGAATAGTGATGGTCCGACCCCATGCGGAACGTTCCACCGGGAATCCGGACCATCGCGGGGTGCGGCAAGGGAGTTCCGGGGTCCTGGCTCATGGCACCCGGTTTTACACGCCTCTTCTTTCGGCCGCCACGAGCGCCCCCCCTAGTTGGCGCCCTGAGGGGGAGAGGTGAGCTTGTTGAGCACGCCTTCGAGGTTGAACGAACCCGGCTTCTGGCGCGGCGGGAACTCGACCAGCGTCTTGATGAAGTCGTTCACGTAGGCTTGCGCCGGCACCAGCAGGTAGATGCGATCGATACGCCACCGCCCGTAGCCCATGCCCTCGTGGTCGGCACGCTCGAACGGATCGGCCTTGAGGTCGAAGAGCTTCGGCACGCGCAGGGTCACCATCGGATCCTGCCACACGTCGAACCCGTGCTTGCGCTGCTCCATGAAGGCCAGCTTCCACTTGTCGTAGCGCAGGCCCGCCAGTCCGCCGTCGTCGGTCCAGTAGAAGAACTCCTTGCGGGCGCTTCCCGTGCCGTTCTTCAGGAGATCGCGCTGGTCATAGCCGTCGAGATGGACCTTGAACGGCTTGCCGTTGAAGCTGGCGCCCTGGAGCAAACGCTGCTTGAGGTTGCCCTCGCCGGCCGCCGCGGTGAGCGTCGGCAGCCAGTCCTCGGCGGAGAAGATCTCGTTGATCTCCGTGCCCGGACGGACCTGCCCAGGCCAGCGCACCATCGCCGGAACGCGGTAGCCGCCTTCCCAGTTGGTGTTCTTCTCTCCGCGGAAGGGCGTCGTGCCGCCGTCGGGCCAGCTCATCACCTCGGCGCCGTTGTCGGTCGTGTAGATCACGATCGTGTTCTGGGTGATGCCGAGATCGTCGAGCTTCTTCAGGAGCTGTCCGACCTGGCCGTCATGCTCGACCATGCCGTCCGCCACCACGCCCAGACCCGTCTTGCCTTCGGAGGAAGGCTTGAGATGCGTCCAGATGTGCATGCGCGTGGAGTTCACCCAGGCGAAGAACGGCTTCTTGTCGCGATTGGCCCGGTCCATGAAATCGAGCGAGGCGCCCAGGAACTCCTCGTCGACCGTCTCCATGCGCTTCTTGGTGAGCGGGCCGGTGTCCTCGCACTTCTGCTTGCCCCACTTGCCGAAGCGCGGATCCTCGCCCGGCGTTTCGGTGGCTGTGGCAAAACACTTAAGCACGCCGCGCGGCCCATACTTCGCCTTGAAGGTCGGATCCTTCGGATAGTCGATGTTCTCCGGTTCCTCCTCCGCATTGAGGTGGTAGAGGTTGCCGAAGAACTCGTCGAAGCCGTGCACCGTCGGGAGAAACTCGTTGCGGTCCCCGAGATGGTTCTTGCCGAACTGGCCGGTCATGTAGCCCTGGCCCTTGAGCAGATCCGCGATCGTCGGGTCCTTCTCGGAGAGGCCTTCCGGCGCCCCCGGCAGACCGACCTTCAAAAGGCCCGTGCGGATCGGCGACTGACCGGTGATGAAAGCGGCGCGGCCGGCGGTGCAGGATTGCTGGCCATAGTAGTCGGTGAAGATCGCGCCTTCGCGGGCGATCCGGTCGATGTTGGGCGTGCGGTAACCCATCAT
>JAKFVZ010000781.1 GCA_021732965.1 Reyranella sp. | reverse complement strand
GCCCATCAGCTTCGGCGGCTCGACGGCGTGGTGGTCGAGCTCATGCCCGACGAACAGGCGACGTTCGACTCCCTGACCGCCGAGCAGGCCAAGCTCGAGAGCGAGTACGAAGGCGCCGACGAGCTGCCCGACGAGATCGATGCGAGGCTGGGCGAGATCGAGAAAGCGCTTGCCGCCTTCGAGAATCGTCCGGTCCGCTACGAGCCGGCCGAGACCGCCCGTGCCGGTGTGTTCGTCAGCATCGGCGTCGACGGACGCCTTGCGGCGGATCGCGGCTATGTCCGGCCGGAAGACGAGCCGGTGCCGGCGGGCCGCGAAGATCCGACACAAGACGAGATCGGCGGGGCGAATGAGATGGCGCCTGCTGTTCCCGCCCACCGCACCGTCATCACCATCGGAGGCGACCAGCCGGAGGACGACGGCGACGACGATGCGATCAAGCCTCTGCCAGAACGGCTCGTGAGTGAGCTGACGGCTCATCGCACGCTGGCGCTGCGGGACGCGGTGGCGAACAACCCGCAGGTCGCCCTCACGGCGTTGCTGCACAAGCTCTGCCGCGACACCTTCCAGCACAGCGCGCCCGGCGCGTGCCTGGAGGCCTCGGTGCGGCATGTGTTCTTTCCCGTCCAGGCGGCCGACCTGAAGGACAGTCCTTCCGCCCGGGCGGTCGCCGACCGGCATGACGCCTGGAACGCCGAGCTGCCCAAAGACGAAGCCGCACTGTGGGACTGGCTCGTCTCCCTCGGCGATTCCCGTCGTGCTGCGCTGCTGGCGCATTGCGTGTCGTTCGGGGTGAATGCGCTTTACGAGAAGGGCGACCGCTACGGTGGGCCGGGTGTCTCGGCGCACGGCATGCAGCAGCGCATCGCCCAGGCCGACCGGCTGGCCCGTGCCGTCCACCTCGACATGGTGGAAGCCGGCTGGCGGCCGACGGTCGACAACTACCTTGGACGCGTCACCAAGCCCCGCATCCTGGAGGCCGTGCGCGAGGCCAAGGGCGATCAGGCAGCGCAGCTTATCGACCACCTCAAGAAGGCCGAGATGGCAAAGGAGGCCGAGCGGCTGCTCGACGGCACGGGGTGGCTGCCAGATCCGCTGCGGCTCGCCGACGGCGAGGAGGTGCCGGTCACGCCCGCCGAGCCGGCCGGAGAGCTTCCCGCTTTCCTCGTCGGCGCCGGCGGGGATGCCGCGACGGACGAGTCTGAGCCGGCTGCGATTGCCGCTGAGTAGCAGGAAAATAGCGGAGTGGCCTCGGCCGCCCCGCGTTCTCGCCGCCAATCCCTGGTTAAGCCCGGCGCCGTGCCGGGCTTTTTCCATCGAGGGCTTCCTCACCTCCGAGGCGTAAGCGAGAGGGAGAGGACGGCCGGGACGGGTTTGAGCCGGCGAGGTCCAGAGAGAGCGCCTTCCGGTTCGGAACCGTTCCCGCTCTCCGAGGTCTCTTCCATGTCGGACGTCCTCTTCTCGGCGGCGGCGCCAGCGCTACGCTCGCTCACCGGCGCTCCTGCGGATCCGTCTACCGGCATTGCCGCCGCGGCACACCTTCTTCTTCCTCACCTCGAGCGTGGCAACCGCATCGACGCGGTCATCCTGCGCGCTGCCATGGAGCACGCCTTCGGCGGCTCCGACGCAGCGGGCGCCTGGGACTGGAAGACCGCCTACGACGCCTGCGAGGCGGCGACCGTGCTGTTCATGCGCAAGTTCGGCCCGGCCATTAGGAAGCGGGCGGAGTCATCGGCTGCCGAGCAGTCCCTGCTCGGCAGGATCGCAGCACTTCTTCCCACCCATACGCGCCGTTCCGAAGAGAGCCAGACACTGCAGCAATTCTCGACGCCGCTCGCGCTCGGGTTTGTCGCCGCCAGCGCTGCCGCGATCAGCCCGGCCGATCTCGTGCTCGAGCCCTCAGCAGGGACGGGGCTACTCGCCATCTTCGCGGAGCTCGCTCGCAGCCGACTCGTCCTGAACGAGCTGGCGGAAACCCGCGCGGCCTTGCTCCGGCAACTCTTTCCTAGTGCTGCGACGACACGCTACGACGCGGCTCACATCCACGACCATCTGGACGATGCCGTGCGTCCGAGCGTCGTGCTGATGAATCCGCCATTCTCGGCTGCTGCACATGTCGACGGCACCGTCGCTGGCGCCGCCCTTCGCCACATCTCGTCTGCGCTCGCGCGGCTCGCCGACGGCGGGCTCCTGGTCGCTATCACCGGCGCCAGCCTCTCGCCGGACCATCCGTCATGGCGCGAGGCCTTCGTCCGCCTCCAGTAACGCGGCCGTGTCGTGTTCTCCGCCGCCATCGATGGGCGTGTCTACGCACGCCACGGTACCGCGGTCGAGACCCGACTCACCGTTATCGATCGCATTCCTGCCGACGATCCAACATCGTTTCCAGCATCATTCAGCATGGCCCCCGACGTCGGCACGCTACTCCGGTGGGTGATATCGCATGTTCCATCGCGCCTGCCTCTCCACAGCGCTGCCGTGCTTCCGACAACCATCCATCCCGTCGCGGTCAGACCGAGCCGCAGGCCCGCACAACAGCGGCTCGCTGTTGCAGGCAGTTCGTTCGAACGAGCGGGCATCGAGCTCGCGTATGAGACCGTCGACTGGAAGCCGACCGAGAACGGTAGCCTCACCGAAGCGCTGTATGAAGGGT
>JAKFVZ010000659.1 GCA_021732965.1 Reyranella sp. | reverse complement strand
GGAACTGGCGCGCGAGGCCATCACGGCCCAGCTCGACCGGGTCCGGTCCGGATCGAAGATCGAGAAGTTCAACATGGACGGCAGCAAGGCCGAGGCGGCGCCCGCCACTCCGGCCGCACCGGCGGCTCCCGCCGCCACGCCAGCCAAGCCGGCTGCGCCGCCGAAGTAAACACGCGCAGAATCGCCTCCAACTAAAACTCACGTTTTAGGGCGTTTCTGGTGTAGTCTCCGCCGCTGGCCGGCTGCTTTTCCGCAGCCGCGCCCGAGGGGAGAAACATGTCCGCCAACCACGCCCTATCGCCGCTCGCCCCCAAGACGACGCCGACGCTGCCTCGCATCGCCGGCGTAAAGCTGGGCGTCGCGCGCTCCGGCGTGCGCTACAAGGACCGCGACGACGTACTGCTGGCGGTGGTGCCGGCCGGGGCCACGATCGCGGGCGTCCTGACCAAGTCCAAGACCTGTTCGGCACCGGTCGACTGGTGCCGCAAGAACCTCGCCCGCGGCAAGGTCCGCGCCATCGTCGTGAATGCCGGCAACGCCAACGCCTTCACCGGCAAGCTGGGCGACAAGGCGGTCGAGGAGACGACCCGCTCCATCGCCCAGGCCCTTGGCTGCCCGCGCAACGAGGTCTTCATGGCCTCGACCGGTGTGATCGGCCAGCCGCTCGACTGGGAGAAGATCGCTGCCGTCGTGCCGACCCTCATCAAGTCCGGCCGGGAAGACGCCTGGTCGTCGGCCGCCGCCGCCATCATGACCACCGATACGTTCCCCAAGCTGGCGACGCGGCAGGCCAAGATCGGCGAGCGCACGGTTACGGTGAACGGCTTCCTGAAGGGCTCGGGCATGATCGCGCCCGACATGGCGACGATGCTGGGTTTCGCCTTCACCGACGCGAAGATCCCGGGACCGGTGCTGCAGAAGCTGCTGTCCGACGCCGCAGACAAATCGCTGAACTGCGTTACCGTCGACGGTGACACCTCGACCAGCGACACGCTGCTGATGGTCGCCACCGGCGCGGCGCGCCATGCGCCGATCGAGGAAGCCGACGATCCCGTGCTGGCCGATTTCAAGCGCGCTCTCGACGAGGTGCTGATCGAGCTCGCGCAGCTTCTCGCCCGCGACGGCGAGGGCGCCACCAAGTTCGTGACCATCAACGTGGGTGGCGCCTCGTCGAACGGCGCGGCCAGCAAGATTGGCCTGGCGGTCGCCAACTCGCCGCTGGTCAAGACCGCGATCGCCGGCGAGGACGCCAACTGGGGCCGTATCGTCATGGCGGTCGGCAAGTCGGGCGAGCGCGCCGACCGCGACAAGCTGCGCATCTCGATCGGCGGCGTGCGCATCACTGACGCGGGGCAGGTCGTCCCGAACTACGACGAGGCGCCGGTCGCCCAGCACATCAAGGGCTCCGACGTGGTCATCGACATCGACCTCGGCATCGGCCGCGGCCGCGCCACCGTCTGGACCTGCGATCTCACGCACGGCTACATCGACATCAACGGCAGCTACCGTTCTTGATCTCGTTCGAAGACGAGTGTCCGGGCGGCCCGCCGCCGCTGGGCGAGCGTCCGCTCGTGCTGGTGGCCGCCGTCGCGCTGGTCGATGCCGACAGCCGTGTCCTGATCGCCCAGCGCCCGCCGGGCAAGTCGATGGCGGGCCTCTGGGAGTTTCCCGGCGGCAAGGTCGATGCGGGCGAGACGCCGGAGCATGCGCTGGTCCGTGAGCTGCACGAGGAACTGGGAATCGAGACGGCAACGAGCTGCCTGGCGCCCATCGCCTTCGCCAGCCACGGCTACGAGAAGTTCCATCTGCTGATGCCGGTCTTCGCCTGCCGCAAGTGGAACGGCACGCCCCAACCGCGCGAAGGCCAGACCCTGAAATGGGTCGTGCCGATGGACCTCAACAAGTATCCGATGCCGCCCGCCGACCTGCCGCTGGTCGGCCTGCTGCGCGATCTGCTCTGATCATGGGAGCGCGCCACTCCAGTTGCGCTCATGTCTTGTCATCGGTGAGCCTTGAGCGCCACTGGAGTGGCGCGCTCCAATGAGGCGCTTAGCGACTGGAGTCAGTTATTTGTCGGCGTGAGCTGCGCGCCGGGGCGCCAGCCCACCAGCTCGCGGAAGATCAGCGCCTGCGCGGTGGCGGCCACCGCGGTGCCGCCGTAGGAGACCAGCAGCGCCGCCGTCCAGGTGATCACGGCGGCCGACTCACCGGCACCCAGGATGCCGCGGGTCAGGCCGAGCACGACCAGGGTCGCCACCGTCGTGGCCATCGCACCGCTGAAGAACACCAGGAACAGGACGCCGATGATGGTCCAGGCATTGCCCCGGCTGTAGGCCCATGACTGCCGCGGCGTGAAGGGCTCGTCTATGGCGGTCGCGGCGAGCCCGAAGCTCACGCGCAGCGCCAGGATGATCGAGATGGTAAAGCCCAGCCCGATCGGCGCCGCCAGCGCCTGCTTGCGGGCAATCTCGGGATCGGCCGCCGCACCGGCCGCCAGCAACTCAGGGTCGACCGTGCCCAGCGTCAGCACGAAGGCCGCGAGCAGGACGAACGTGAAGCCGCCGATCTTGACGAGGTGAACGAGGAACGCCATCTCGCGCGGCGACCAGCCGAGGCCGGGCAGGCGGCCGATGTTCTGCGGACCCAACAGGACGAAA
>JAKFVZ010000662.1 GCA_021732965.1 Reyranella sp. | reverse complement strand
CGGATCAGGATAATACGGCTCCGGCGTCTCGTAGAGCGCGTGGCTCATGCCCATCCAGGCGCCGCCGACAAGCTGCTGCTCGACCATGCGCGGATTGATCACCCGGCCGAGTTCATAGGCGCTGGTCATCCGCAGCACCTCGACCTCGC
The DNA here is from genome assembly GCA_021732965.1 of Reyranella sp. GTDB lineage: Bacteria > Pseudomonadota > Alphaproteobacteria > Reyranellales > Reyranellaceae > Reyranella. Next base: position 2,509 of record JAKFVZ010000662.1, on the reverse strand, counting down.
CGGTCTCGTCGTCGACGGCGACATCGGCCACGAGGCAGGCATGGGCGAAGGCGGTGTTGGGGTTCATCTCGCCGGTCTCGGCGTCCACGGCCGAGAGCGGGATCAGGAAGATGCCGCGCCCGGCGATGGTCTTGCCCTGCCTGAACTGCGCCGCCTGCGCCGTCGCCTTGACCGTGATCGTCTTCGACGGCGCACCCCGGACATGGATGTTGCCGCGGCCATCGGTGACGAGGTCGGCGGCGTCGACCTCCAGTTCCTCGGCGGCCGCCTCCAGCAGCACGCCACGCGCCTCCCGCGCCGCGACGATGATGGCGTTGCCCATGCGGTGCGTGCCGCGCGAGGCGAAGGAGCCCATGTCGTGGGGGCCGGTGTCGCTGTCGGCGGTATCGACATAGACGTCCTCGATCGGCACGCCCAGCGTCTCGGCCGCGATCTGGCGCGAGACCTGCTTCATGCCCTGGCCGAGATCGATCGCCGAGAGCGCGACGGTGAACTTGCCGTCGGGATTGGAATGGATCAGCGCCTGACTCGGATCGCCGCCGAGATTCATGCCGATCGGATAATTGACCGAGGCCATGCCCCTGCCTTCGTGACGGGCCATCTCAGCGCCTCCTCGTGCCGAAGACAGACGAGAACCGGGCCGCGCCATGAGCTGTCTGCGCCGGCGCAGCCGGTGCGGGCGGGGGTGGCGGCGGCGGAGCCGCCATCGGTCTGGGCGGCTGGTAGGCGGGCGGCATGCCCGGCGGCTGATAGGCCGGCGGCAAGGCTGGCGCGACCGGTCGGGCGGCCTCGTAGCGCGGCGCCTGTATCGGTGCGGGGCGGCCATCGCGATCGCCATCCATGATCGGCTGCTTGCTGAGCGGGATGCGCGCCGTGCCGGCCGGAAGGGTCTCACCTACCGGCGCGTTTCGCGTCTCGGGGCGGCCGATCTGGCCGCGCTGGTCCAGCACCGTCGCCGGAATCTGGCCGCGCTCGCCGACGCCGCCTCCGCTCCGCGAGGATTGCCGTCTGGCCTCGTCCGGGATCGGCCAGTTCGCCTTCTCGGCCGCGACCTGCACGCATTCGATCAGCGCCGTGTTCTTGGCTGCGCGCCGATGCGGCTTCATGTCGCCGTCGCGATAGGCGTTGAGGATGCGGAACGCCATCGGGTCCATGTCCGCCGCTTCCGCCAGGCGGTCCATCTGGACTTCCAGCGCGAAATCCACCGCCGTGACGCCGAAGCCGCGCATGGCGGTGGAGGGGCAGCGGTTGGTGTAGGCGACATAGATGTCGGACGAGACGTTGGGGATCCAGTACGGGCCCGGGACATGGGCGGTGCACTTGATCGCGGCGTAGCTCGACAGCCGCGTGTAAGCCCCGGCGTCGAAATAGCTGCGGATATGCCTTGCGACGATGCGCCCGTCGCGCATCAGCCCGTCCTTGATGTAGATGCGCTCGGCCCCGCGCGGCGAGCCGTAGAGCATCTCCTCCTCGCGATCGAGCACGAAGCGCACCGGCTTGCCGGTCAGCATCGCGCCCAGCACGGCCAGCGGCTCGGTCAGGGAGTCGACCTTGCCGCCGAAGCCGCCGCCGACCGTGCCGCCGATGAAGTGCAGCCGGTTGGATTCGAGATCGACGATCTTGGCCGTGGTGCCGAGCGCGAAGAACAGGCCCTGCGCGCAGGAATGCACGACGAAGCGGCCATTCTGCTCGGGCGCGGCGATAGAGCCGTTGGTCTCCGTCGGCGCATGCTCGATCGGCGACATCTGGTAGCGGTGCTCGGTGACGATGTCGGCCTGCGCGAAGGCGCGCTCGACATCGCCGAAGCGCAGCTTCTGATGGTCGAAGCGCTCGTGATATTCGAAGTAGTTGCCGGGATAGGTCTCGTTCACCACCGGTGCGCCCGGCCTCAGCGCCTCCTCGACGTCGAACACCGCCGGAATGACCTCGTAGTCGATGCGCACAAGCTCGCGCGCGGCCAGCGCCTGCGCCTCGCTGCCGGCGATGATCGCGACCACCGGCTCGCCCCTGTAGCGGACCTTGTCGACGGCCAGCGAAGGCTCGTCGTCCTTGCCGAAACCGATCAGGCTGAGCAGCGTGTTCCTGTTCACCGGCACGTCGGCGGCGCGCAGCACGCGCCTGACGCCGGGCGCGCGTTCGGCGGCCGAGACGTCGATCGCGCGGATGCGGGCATGGGCGTGCGGGCTGCGGACGACCTTCAGGTGCAGCATGCCGTCGAAGGCGTGGTCGTCGAAGAATTTCGTCCGCCCCGTGACATGCCCCGGCATATCCTGCCGCTGGAGACCCTTGCCGACAACGTCGAGATCGTCGTCGCGCTCGTCGGCGAACAAATCCTTGCGGAGTTCTAGCATGGCTGAATCCTCGCAATGACGCGGCCCGCCGACGGCATGGCGGTCGCATGACGGACAGGCGAATTCCCTTCCCCCCGCTTGCGGTGGGCAAGGGTTGGGGATGGGGGGGCGGAAAGCCTCGGCTCCGGCTTGTATCGGTTCGCCGAGCGGGACTGCCC
>JAKFVZ010000661.1 GCA_021732965.1 Reyranella sp. | reverse complement strand
TACGTGATCGTGTATTTCTCCGGATCTCCCGGAATGCTGTTCTTGTTGGTCGTGATGCCGGCGCGGTCGAGAACCTTCTCGGCCGACACGCCGGTCGCCTTCTTCGGACGCAGATCGACCAGCATGACGTGGCTGTCGGTGCCGCCGGAGACGATCTTCAGGCCGCGCTCGGTCAGCGCCGCCGCCAGCGCCCGCGCATTGTCGACCACCTGCTGCGCATAGACCTTGAAGTCGGGCTTCAGCGCCTCGCCGAAGGCCACCGCCTTGGCGGCGATGATGTGCATCAGCGGGCCGCCCTGCAGGCCGGGGAACACCGCCGAGTTGATCTTCTTCCCGAGCTCGGCATCGTTCGACAGGATCATGCCGCCGCGCGGGCCGCGCAGCGTCTTGTGCGTCGTCGTTGTCACGACATGGGCGTACGGCAGCGGGCTCGGATAGACGCCGGCCGCGACCAGGCCGGCATAGTGCGCCATGTCGACCATGAAATAGGCGCCGATCTCGTCGGCCACCTTGCGGAAGCGCGCCCAGTCGATGTGGCGCGAATAGGCCGAGGCGCCGGCGATGATCAGCTTCGGCTTCTCGCGGCGGGCCGCCTCCTCCATCTGCTCGTAGTCGATCAGATGCGTGTCGGGCTTGAGGCCGTAGGAGACGACCTTGAACCACTTGCCCGACTGGTTGGCGGGCGATCCGTGCGTGAGATGGCCGCCCTGGTCGAGCGCCATGCCGAGGAACGTGTCGCCGGGCTGCAGCAGCGCCATGAAGACGGCCTGGTTGGCCTGCGCGCCGGAGTGCGGCTGCACGTTGGCGAAGGAGCAATTGAACAACTTCTTGGCGCGCTCGATCGCCAGGTCCTCGGCCTTGTCGACCTCCTCGCAGCCGCCGTAGTAGCGGCGACGCGGATAGCCTTCGGCGTACTTGTTGGTGAGCACCGATCCCGCCGTCTCCAGGACGGCACGCGAGACGATGTTCTCGGAGGCAATCAGCTCGATCTGCTCCTGCTGGCGATGCAGTTCGCCCTTCAGGACGGCGTCGATCGCAGGATCGGCCTCGGCGACACCCACGGTGAACATCGGCAGCGGAGAATCGCTCATCTTGACGGCGGCTTGGCTCATGACACTCAACCCTTTGAAAGCTTTTCGACGCGGCCGGCATGACGGCCGCCAGCCCATTCGGTATCCAAGAAGACCTTGAGCGCTTCGCGCGCCACTTCGACGCCGATCAGTCGCTGCCCGAAGGCGATGACGTTCGCGTCGTTGTGCTCGCGCGACAGCCGCGCCGAGGTCACATCGTGCGCGTTCACCGCACGAACCTTGGGATTGCGGTTGGCCGCGATGGAGATGCCGATGCCGCTGCCGCACACGAGTACGCCGCGCCCGGCCCTGCCCGAAGCGATGGCCTCGCCCATGGCCCGGCCGAAGTCCGGATAATCGACGGAATCGGTCGAATTCGTGCCGAGATCCAGCACCTCGTGACCCGCTTCCTGCAGGTCCCGCTTCAGGATTTCCTTAAGGTCGAAGCCGGCATGATCCGACGCGACCGCGATGGCGCCCCCCGGCATATCGACGATCGATCCCCTCTATCTATTGAGCCTCCCGATACCATATCGGGGGCCGCGATGTCACGGTCCCCCAAAATCGTGGAAAGCGACCCACAAGACACTGATCTGGAATGAAAAAGGCCCGGCGGGTGCCGGGCCTGTCTCATGCAAGGCTGATTTGCCCTACTTCTTGATCGGCGAGGACTTGCCGTCCTTCCAGACGTAGATGTCGTAGACCGCGTCCTTGATGTCGCCCTTGGCATCGAACTCGAGCACGCCGACGGCCGAGTCGAACTTGCCCGAGCGCAACGCCGCGGCAACCTTGGCCGCCTCGGTCGACTTCGCCTTGTTGGCGGCGTCGGCCCAGGCCTTCACGGCGGCGTAGCTGAACAGCGTGTAGCCTTCCGGATTGTACTTGGCGTCGCGGAACTTCTTCACGAGGGCGGCATTCTTGGGGTCGTCCTCGGCCTTCGGCGGGAACGACATCATCACGCCGTTGGTGGCCGCGCCGCCCAGCTGGGCGAACTCGGCCGTCTCCAGCGCGTCGAAGCCCATCATGTTCGCCGCGAGACCCTGCTCGCGGGCCTGCTTGATGATCAGCGCGCCCGCGGTGTGGTAGCCGCCCAGCACGATGATATCGATCTTCGCCTGCTTCATCTTGTTGATCAGCGCAGCGAAGTCCTTGTCGGTGTCGTTGTAGGCCTCGTACATCGTCTCGCGGAGGCCGCCCTTGTTCAGGGCCTTCTTGGTCTCGTCGGCCACGCCCTTCCCGTAGGGCGACTTGTCGTGAAGGATCGCGACCTTGGCGTTCTTGTTGTTCTTCAGGATGTAGTTGCCGACCGTCGTGCCCTGAACGTCGTCACGGCCGCAGGTGCGGAACACCGTAGTGTTGCCCTTGCCGGCCGCATCGTCGGTCAGCTTCGGATTGGTCGAGGCCGGCGTGATCTGCAGGATCTTGCCTTCCTTGTAGATGTCCGACGCCGGGATCGACGAGCCCGAGCAGAAATGGCCGGCTACGAATGCGACCTTGTCCGACACCATCTTGTTGGCAACGGCGGTCGCCTGCTTGGGGTCGCAGGCATCGTCGCCGATCACCAGTTCCAGCTTCTGGCCGTTCACGCCACCGGCGG
>JAKFVZ010000665.1 GCA_021732965.1 Reyranella sp. | reverse complement strand
CCTCGTCGAGGAACAGCCAGTCGGGCCTGAACACCAGCGCCCGGGCGATCGCCAGGCGCTGCTGCTCGCCGCCGGACAGGGTGTTGCTCCAGTGAGCCTCCTCGTCCAGGCGGCCCGCCAGGTGCCCGAGCCGTGCCGCCTCCAGCGCGCTCACGATGTCGGCATCCGTCGCGGTGGAGTTTTCGTCCGGGTACTTCACGGCATCGCGCAGGGTCGCGATCGGAATGTAGGGTTTCTGCGGCAGGAACAGCACGCGCGCCCCTGCCGGAATCAGAATCCGCCCGCGGCCGAAGGGCCAGATGCCCGCCATCGCCCGGAACAGCGTGCTCTTGCCGGAGCCGCTCGTCCCGGTGATCAGGGTCGAGGTGCCTTTCGGCAGCACGAGGTCGAGATCCTTGAGCAAGGTCTGGCCGTTGGGCAGCGCCAGGTCGAGGCCGCTGGTGCCGACATCCGGCCGGCCCGGCTCGGCGGCGACGGTGATTTTCTCCGCCGGCTTCTCCTCGATGGCGTCCTGCAGCCCCTTCAGGCGGTCCATCACGGCGCGCAGCTCGGCCACGTTGGTGTAGTTGTCGATGAAGAAGGAAAGCGCCGTCTGGACCTGGCCGAACGCCTGCGCCGTCTGCATCACGACACCCAGCGTGATCGCACCGGCAAAGAAGCGCGGTGCTGTCACGATATACGGGAAGATGATCGCGAGCTGGCCATAGCCGATCTGGTAGAAGACGAGCTGCATCTCGGTCACCAGCACGCGCCAGGCATTGTTGAACACGTCGGTGAACTTGGCTTCCAGCACCTCGTTCTCGCGCGGCTCGCCGCGATAGAGGGCGATGCCCTCGGCATTCTCGCGCACCCGCATCAGGCCGAAGCGGAAGTTCGCCTCGTAACGCTGCTGCAGGAAATTGAGCGGAATCAGTCGCCGGCCCACCAGGTTGGCCAGCCAGGTGCCGAGGAAGGCGTAGATCAGCGCTGCCCAGACCATGTAGCCCGGGATCATGACGTCGAGGCCGATGAACGACAGGGAGATCGGTCCCGAGAGCTGCCACAGAATGAACAGGAAGGAGATCAAGGTCGCCACGGCGCTGATCAGCCCCAGCAGCAGCGTCATCGTGTAGAAGCCGAGCAACCGCAGATCCTCGGCGATGCGCTGGTCGGCATTGTCGACCTTGCGTTCGAGTTCGATGCGGTAGTAGCCGCGGCCGTCCAGCCAGTGCGAGAGATAGTGGCCGGTCAGCCACCGCCTCCACCGCAGGCGGAGGTAGGGGCTGACCAGCCCGCGCGCCACGCCGAAGCCGATGGCGAGCGCCGCGATCCACCCGAAATTGACCATCTCGGTCCAGAACGCGGCTTCGTCCTTGTTCTGCAGGCTGTCGTAGAAGCGCCGGTTCCACTCGCTGAAGGCGACGTTGACCGTCACCGCAGCCAGAGTGAGCACGATCGCGCCGACCAGCAGGCCGATGGCGATCCAGCGCTCCTCGGAGCGGAAATACGGGAGGACCAGCCGCCACCAGTCGCCGAGGTAGGAACTCACGCTCTTCATGCAGGAAATCCTTTCGGCGGGCACACTGCCCGAGACAGGGCGACGATGACAACGGCGCTCGCGGCGGCTATAGCGCCGCACGATGGACGTTACCCCGCTCGCTTCCCGCCGCGCCGCAGTCGATGTGCTGATGGCCTGCCTCGACAAGGGCCAGCCGCTCGACGACGCGCTGGGCCAGCATCGCGGCTTTACCGCCCTCGACCCGCGCGACCGCGCCTTCGTGCGCCTGCTGCTGGCCACGACCGTGCGCCACCTGGGCGAGATCGAAGGCGTGCTGTCGGGCCTGATCACCAAGCCGCTGGAGGGCGCCAACGCGGTCGGCCGCCAGGTCCTGCGCCTGGGCGCCGCCCAGCTGATGTTCCTGGGAACGCCGCCGCACGCCGCCGTCGATACCTCGGTGCGCCTGGTGGAGGATGCCGGGCTGCATCATCTCAAGGGCCTGGTGAACGCCGTGCTGCGCCGTATTTCGCGGGACGGCGATGCCCTGCTGGTGGATCGCGACCCCGCCCGCCTCAACACGCCGCGCTGGCTGTGGGAGAGCTGGATCCACGCCTATGGCGAGGATGCCACGCGCGCCATTGCGTCCGCACATCTCGTCGAGGCGCCGCTCGACCTCACTGTGCGCCGGGATGCCGATTTCTGGGCGGGCCAGCTCGAAGCCGAGAAGCTGCCCACCGGCACGCTCCGCCGGAAGGGCGGCGGCCACATCGCCGAACTGCCGGGCTTCGCCGAGGGCACCTGGTGGGTGCAGGATGCCGCAGCGGCCCTGCCCGCGCGGCTGCTGGGCGACATCACCGACAAGCGCGTCGCCGATCTCTGCGCCGCGCCCGGCGGCAAGACGATGCAGCTCTGCGCTGCCGGCGCCCGGGTGACGGCGGTCGACATCTCTGCCCGCCGCATGACGCGCCTCGGCGAAAATCTCGCCCGGGCCGGCCTGTCGGCCAATCTCGTGACGGCCGATGCCAGCAAGTGGACGCCCGAGGAGAAGTTCGACGCCATCCTGCTCGACGCTCCCTGCTCGGGCACCGGCACCTTGCGCAGCCATCCCGACATCGCCTGGCTGAAGGACGAGGAGGACGTCGCGCGGCTGACCGTCACGCAGGATCGCTTGCTGATGCGCGCACTCGACAT
>JAKFVZ010000441.1 GCA_021732965.1 Reyranella sp. | reverse complement strand
CGCCCAGCTTGCGTGCCGCGGCATCGACGGCAGCGACCGACGGCCGGTCGTATTAGAACAGGCTGAGCTTGCCCGGCTTGCCGAGCGACAGCGCGCCGATGCCGGCGAACAGGTCCGCCGTTCGGGCCGCTTCGTCCAGCCACGCCGTCACGCCGGCCCGCATGACCAGCTCGGCGCGCTTGGTCGCCTGCAGGAACGCACCCGGCGGCGGCTCGATCGTCACGTCGCCCAGGAACAGCTGCGGCGTGCGGCGCACGATCACCGGCTCGGCGGTCGCGCGATCGCCCCAGCTCACGCGCGCGAGGTCGGCGCTCTCGGCCAGCGCGATCAGTGTCTCGCGAATCGCGAGCGTTAATTCGAATTTCCTGTGCGGACGGATCAGCACGTCGAGCCCGGTGTCGGTCTCGTTGACGACGGCATCAGCCGACGTTCCGTCGCGAAGGATGGCCTTGATCGCCAACCGCAACGCCGCGATCGCGGTGTTGATCTTTGGGCCCGCCACGACGCAGGTGCCGACGTCGACGACGTTCTGGCTTCCGCGTTCATGGTAACCCGCAAGAATCCGCTTGCCCTGGCACCGCAGCACAATGTCGGCACGCCGGCGTTCCCCGGGCTCGCAGGTGACCGGCGCTTCGAACGGGGGCGCCTTGACGCCGCGCTGCGCCAGCGCCTTGGCGATCAGGTCGCTCTTCCAGCCGGTGTAGACGTCGTGCCGCCAGTGCTGCAGCGCGCAGCCGCCGCAGGTTCCGAAATGGAGACAAGGTGCCGGTACGCGGTGGCGAGACGGCGCCAGCACTTCGACGAGATCGCAGGCGGTGCCGTCGCCGCGTTTGTCGAGCGGCTCGGCTTCGACAGTCTCGGCCGGCAGACAGTACGGCACGAAGAAGCGCTTGCCTTCGAGGTCGGCGACGCCGTCGCCGCGGGCGCCGACCTCAAGAATATCGAGTGTGATGCTCACGATGGGCTCATGGGGGTGCCCTCACCCCAGCCAGCTCTTGGCCGGACGCATCTCGCCGACCAGCAGGCCGACGACGTTCTTGATCGGCGGATGCAGGGCCTCTTCCCGTTGCCCTGCAGGCAGGACTCCGAGATGGTCGAGCAGAGCCGCCATCGCGACCTCGGCCGCCCGCCCCGCACCGTCCCAGACCTTCAGCGCTACGCCCACACCCAGGGTCGGCAGCATGCCGCAGAACACGCCCTCGGCGCCGGTCTTGACCTGGATGATTCCGGGCGCGGCTTCGTTGATGCGCGTGCAGAACCGGCCGCTGCCCGCGACCATGAAGGGCTCGGCGTTCATCGCCCTGCGGATGCGGTTGGCGGCATCGGCGCGCTTGCTCGACAGCCGCGACGGATCCGCCATCGACGCCATCGCGTGCGCGAGGCTCCTAAGCGGCGTCGCCAGCGTGGGAATCCCGCACCCGTCGGTGCCGTGGGGAAGGCTGTTGGCGTCGAGGCCGCACAGGTCGCTCATCGTCTCGCGCAGGCGACGTTGCACCGGATGATCGTACTTGATGTAGCCCTTGGTCGGCTCGCCATACTGGACGGCGGTCGTCAGGAAGCCGCTGTGCTTGCCCGAGCAGTTGTTGAATGCCGCCGTCGGCAGGGTGTTGGCGCGGGCCAGTGCCTCGATGCTCGTCTGCAGGCGCGGCGCGTGGGTGCCGCATTCCAGGTCGGCTTCGCCGAGCCCCACCTTGGCCAGCCACGCGCGCACCGTCTCGACATGGCGTGTCTCGCCGCTGTGCGAGGCGCAGGACAGGGCAATGTGCTCGTCGCCCAAGCCGAAGCGCTCGACCGCGCCGCTCTCGACGAAGGCCATCGCCTGGATCGGCTTGTTGGCCGAGCGCGGCAGGATCGGCGTCTCGATGTCGCCCCAGGATTCGACCACCGTACCGTCGGCCTTCACCACCGCCGCGATGCCCTCGTGCCGGCTCTCCACGACGGGACCGCGGGTGACTTCGATGACCACGGGACCACGACTCATCGAACTCGCTCCAGCTTGACCACGGTGATGTTGTCCTGATGCTCGCGGGCCGTCGCCAGCACCGCCTCGATGAGGCGGTCGGCCGGCAGCGCAGCCTGCGCCAGGATCTGTTCGTTCTTCAGGCTCTGCACGCCATCGCTGCACAGCAGCAGCCTGGCGTCCGGCCCAAGCCGACGCGTGCCCTTGTCGATCAGGGTCAGCGGCTCGCCCATCACGGCCTCGCGCAGCGTGTGGCGCCCCGGATGATGCTCCGCCTCGTCCGCCGTCAGCATGCCGCGCGCCACCAGCGCGTCGATCTGCGGCGCCATCGAGTGATCGGCGTTGAGGCGCGCGATCTGGCCGGCCTCGACCAGGAAGAAGGGCGAATCGCCGACGCTGATCCAGCGCACTTCGTCGCCGCGCACCTGCGCCGCCACCAGGGTCGCGCCCATGCCGTTGAGTTCGGGCTTTCCCGCCGCGCCCTTGCCCACCGCCTCGTTGGCATCGGCAAGCCCGTCGCCCAGGCCGCCGCCCTTCTCGACCGCATGGATGAAGGCCTCGACCGCGAGCCGGCTCGCGACGGCGCCACCGGCATGGCCGCCCATGCCGTCGGCCACCACCGCCAGCAGCGATCCGTCGCCCAGCGTCGCGAGACGCCAACTGTCCTCCTGATAAGGGCGGGCGCCCTGATGCTGGCCGCCCTCGCCCC
>JAKFVZ010000438.1 GCA_021732965.1 Reyranella sp. | reverse complement strand
ACCGGCTGGGCATGACGCGCGGCGCGATCTCCAAGCTGGCCGATCGCCTGATCGCCAAGGAGCTCGTCGAGCGCACCGCTTCCACCGAGGACCGGCGCCAGCAGACGCTGGCGCTGACGGCAGCCGGACGGAAGCTGGTGCCGGCGCTGTCGGCACTGGCCGACCGCAACGACGCGGAATTCTTCGGCCACCTGAAGCCCACCGAGCGCGCGGCCCTGGAGAAGACGCTCAAGGACATCGTGCGCCGCCACGATCTCAAGACCATCCCCACCACGTAGGACAGAGCCATGGATATCGCCGTCATCGAGGAATGCACCCGGGCCTCCCACGAGGAACGCATCACCTTCGGCGAGGTCGTGGGACGCCTGATCGCGGCCGGTGTCGAGCGCTATCACGTCGACCTGGTGCGCGGGGAATCGACCTACTTCATGCCCGACGGTCAGTCCCATCGCGTGACTTACAAACCGGCCAGCACGCGACCGGACGATTCCTTCTCGGCCGAAGGCGTGCTGGCGGCAGTGCGATCGATCCAGGCCGGCAGGACGAAGTACCTCACTTTCTGCCGCCAGATCATGGAAGCCGGCTGCGTCGGCTACATCGTCTCGATGCAGGGCCAGCGCGCCGTCTATTACGGCCGCAGCGGCGAGACCTATGTCGAGCCGTTTCCCGGCAGTCGCTGACCAAGGCTTCCCGCCCACTATTGCGTTGCGGTCTTCCCGGAGCGCCCTTCGAGCAGCGGCCGCTCGCGCTGGAAGAGCGCGATCACCTCGTCCATCACCGCGCGCACCCTCGGCAGCGCGCGCAGGTCGCGGTGGACCAGCAGCCACTGGTCGGCGAAGACGTCCGGCAGGATGCCACCGATGCGGCGCAGCAGTGGGTCGACGTCGCCGAGATGACAGGGCAGCACGGCGAGGCCGGCGCCGGTTCGGGCGGCCTCGTGCAGGACCAGCCAGTTGTTGCCGCGGATTTCCGGCCGGCGGCCACCGCGAAACTCCAGCAGCCAGCTCTGCCCCTGCATGCGGAGATGATCGTCGTCGAAGCCCACCCAGGGGAGCGCGGCCAGCGCCGCCGGGCTGGTTTGCTTCACGGGAAAATCGCGCGCGGCATAGATCGCGTAGGCGAGACGGCCGAGCTTGCGTGCGACGATCCCGTGCAGTTCGGGCACCTGCTCGCGGATCAGGAGATCGGCCTCGCGGCGAGACAGATTCGCGAGCGTATGGCTCGAGATCACCTCGAACTCGATCTGCTGGAGTTTGCTGCGGAGCTGGGCGGAATAGCGGGCGATCAGCGCGGCGGTCGCCTCCTCCGCCGAGAGCCGCACAGTGCCGCTCACCGTGTCGCTGAGGCCGGCGCTGCGGCGATGGATCGACTGCGCCGCCTTCTCCATCGCCTCGGTGTCGGCCAGCAGCTCCTCGCCCGCGCTGGTCGGCACGAAGCGGTCGGGCAGCCGCTCGAACAGCCGCGCGCCGATCTGCTTTTCCAGCGCCTGCACTCGGCGGGACACGGTGGGGTGGCTGACACCCAGCGCCTTGGCCGCGGTCGTCAGCGTTCCGCCGCGCGCCAGGGCCAGGAAAATGCGCAGGTCGTCCCAGTTAGGGTCCATGTTCAGAAGTGTACAGCCGCATTTCCCAAATGTGGACTGACGAATATGGATGTTCGGCCTAGCATGCCATCATGCACATCGAACCTCGCCTCCTCGTGTTCACCAAGGGCGTGCGCGCCCGCATCGCCGCCACCGTCGCCATCGGCCTCCTGGGCGTGGCCTGCGGCATCGCCCGGCTCGGCCTTCTCGGCTGGCTGATCGGCCAGATCTTCGTCGGCCGGCCGCTGAATGAACTGGTGCTGCCGATCCTGCTGATCGCGGGCGTGATGGTGCTGCGCGGCGCGGCTGAACACTGGCGCGCGGTGATGGCGCACGAGACGGCGGCGCGCGTGCAGAAGGTGCTGCGCCGCACCCTCTACGACAAGGTGGCGTCGCTGGGGCCGGCGACGGTCGGCCGCCAGCGGTCCGGCGGCCTGACGCTCTCGATGATCGACGGCGTCGAGCAGCTCGAAACCTATTTCGGCCAGTTCCTGCCGCAGTTCCTGATCGCGCTGCTGACGCCGATCCTGATCTTCGTCGTCATCTCCTTCATCGACCTGCCGGTGGCGCTGGTCATGCTGGGCTTCGCGCTGGTGGCGCTGTTCGCCCCCGCGCTCTGGCACAAGTGGGACGTCCGCGCCTCGATCGCGCGCATGACGGCCTACAAGTCGTTTGCCGCCGAGTTCCTCGATTCGATCCAGGGGCTGGCGACGCTGAAGGCTTTCGGCCAGGGCAAGGCACGCGCCGACAAGCTCGAAGTCGAAGCGCGCGATCTGTTCCGTCGCACCATGTGGGTGCTGGGCACCAACTCGTTGGCGCGTGGCATCACCGACACCTCGATCGCGGGCGGTGCGGCCGCGGCGCTGATCTACGGCGCGTCGCGGGTCGAGGCCGGCTCGATGACGCTGACGGCGCTGCTGATCATCCTGATGCTGGGCATCGAGATCTTCCGGCCGATGCGCGAGCTGCGCTCGGTGCTGCACCAGGGCATGGTCGGCCTCTCGGCGGCCCAAGGCATCTACCGCATCCTCGACGACACGCCGTCGGTCGCCGATCCGGCGCCGACGGCGTGTCGTCGAGGATGCGGT
>JAKFVZ010000181.1 GCA_021732965.1 Reyranella sp. | reverse complement strand
CACGGCCAGGCCGACCACCCAGACGATCAGCGCCGTGTACATGGCGGTCCAGAAGACCGAACCGCCGGCCAGGTCGATGACGATCGACGAGAACTTCAGCGCGAGACCCGTCTTGGTGATGACGCCGACGATGAGGCCGGCGCAGGCGCAGGTCGCGGCGACGCCCAGCGCCTGGATCGAGCCGTCGGCCAGGGCGCGGAAAAGCCTGTCGGGCCACAGGGCCGTGTCGGCGCGCAGGTAGCTGACAAGGATCGCGAGCAGGATCGACCAGAACACGGCATAGGTCGCGGAGAAGCCCCACACCATCAGCACCACGACCGAGATCAGCGAGGTGAAGTGGAAGCCGTAGCGCGTCAGCAGCTGGTGCATCGTGAGATCGACCGTGGGATCGACGGCGCGCAGCCCATACTTGCGCGAGTCGATCTCGGTCATCATCAGCAGGCCGAAGTAGTAGAGGCAGGTGGGGATGAGCGCCATCCGCACGATGTCGAGGTACGACATCTTGAGGTATTCGGCGATCAGGAAGGCCGCGGCGCCCAGCACCGGCGGCGACAGGATGGCGCCGAGGCCGCCGGCCGCCAGAAGGCCGCCGGCCGCCGACTTGCCGTAGCCCGCCTGCTTCATGATCGGCCAGGCGACGGTACCGATGGTGACCGTGGTCGCCACGCCGGAACCCGACGGACCGCCCAGCAGGAACGACGACAGCACCACCGCGCGGCCGGCCGCATTGGGCTGGCCCTTCATGGCGCGGAGCGAGAAATCGATGAAGAAACGGCCGGCACCCGAGGCCTGCAGGATGGCGCCGAAGATGGTGAACAGGATGATCAGCGTCGCCGACACGTCGATGGCGGACCCGAAGATGCCGTTCAGCGTCATGTATTCTTCGGCGATCAGGTCGGACAGCGGATAGCCCTTGTGCTTCCACGGCGACGGCAGGTAGTTGCCCCACATCGCGTAGGCAAGGAACGTCACGGACAGGATCGGCATGATCCAGCCCGTCGCGCGCCGCGTCGACTCCAGCACCAGCAGGATCAGGATGCCGCCGATGACGAGATCGGTCTGGGTCGGCGAGACATAGCGATCTAGGAAGTCGTCGGACTGGGCAAAGGACGTCCAGCTGCCGCCCGTCATCATGTACCAGATGACGACCACGACGAGGCCGGCCGCCGCGATGTCCCAGGGCGCCACCCGGTTGCGCCAGCTCTTCACCGCCGGGAACAGCAGGAAGACCAGCGACAGCGCATAGGCGACGTGGATCTCGCGCAGCGACTGCGTGTCGACCGTCGATGCCGCGGCGTAGAGGTGGAAAATGGTCATGGTGAAGGCGATGAAGGTGAGGACCTTGCCCCACCAGCCCACGAACTTGTGGATGCCGCCTTCTTCCTGCTCGACGAGCTCCTCGATCTTGCGCTTTTCCTCGTCGCTCAGCAGCTCGGCCTGGACCGTCATCTTTCCGCCCCCAAAATGGAAACGGGGCCCTCCTATCGGAGGGCCCCGTCAGTCTTCCTGTCTTTACGACAGCTTGATGCCCTTCTCGGCGAAGTACTTCATCGCGCCGGGATGGAAGGGGACCGACGAATTCGCGGTCTTCTGGTTCTCCGCCGTCATGTCGGTCGACGCCTTGTGCGTGGCGATCAGATCGGCGTGGTTCTCCCACAGGGTCTTGGTGATCGTGTAGGCCTGGTCGTCGCTCATGGAAGCCGGCACGATCAGGATGTTCCAGATGGCGATCACCGGCACCGCCGCATCCTGGTTGGGATACGCCTTGGCCGGAATCTGGCTGGCCGCGAAGACCGGGCCGTACTTCTTGTTCAGGGCCGGCACCAGATCGGCCGTCGAGATCAGCTTGATCTTGACGCCCTGGGTGGCGGCCAGATCGGTGATCGCCGCGACCGGCGGGCCACCGTTGAAGAAGTAGCCGTCGAGCTTGCCGTCCTTCATGGCGTTCGTGCTCTCGGCCGGCGACAGGCGCTCGCGCTTGATGTCGCTGAGCTTGAGGCCCAGTTCGTCGATGATGCGCAGCGCCATGACCTCGGAGCCGCTCACCGGCGCGCTGGTCGAAATGCGCTTGCCCTTGATGTCGGACAGCTTGTTGATGCCCGTGCCTTCCATGGTCACGAAATGCACCAGGTTCGGATAGACCACGGCCAGCGTGCGCGAATCGACCGGCTTGCCCACGAACTTGTCGAGGCCCTTGATGGCGTCATAGGCGGTATCGCACTGGGTCAGCGCCATCTGCGCCTTGCCGTCGCGAATCATGTGCATGTTGGCCACGGAACCGGCCGTGGCTTCGGCCGTGACGGCCCAGCCCGGCACCTTCTTGCTCAGAATGTTCGCCATGGCGCCACCCAGCGGGTAGTACACGGCACCGGTGGTTCCCGTGGCGATTGAGAACTGCGCCTGCGCAGCCGCGGGCAGCGCGCCGCCCACGATACCGAATGCGCCGGCGGCCGAGCCCGCGGCGAGAAATTGACGTCGATTCATGACTGAAGCTCCCATTCTGGTTCGTTCCATTCCCCGATCTTGCGCGGAAGAAACCACGCCTGATGCAGCGAGGCAACACGCACAAAATGGCAGTTTCGGCGCCTCGGCTCCGCGTGCCGGAACCGCCCACAATCTAGGCAGCAGCCGGGGGCGCCGCAGTGCCGGCGAGCCCCCTTCACCTGTGCCCGTCTCCGTGTAAGCT
>JAKFVZ010000177.1 GCA_021732965.1 Reyranella sp. | reverse complement strand
TCCTTGTGCGGGATCACCGGCGCGATGCCGCGTGCGCGCGCCAGGGCCCTGTTCGCCTTGCTGGCATAGCCTTTGTCGCCGATCACGGCACGGGGCGCGATGTCGGGCCCAAGGTCGAGCAGCTGTCAATCGGCGTGGAACTGGGGACCGGGTTCGGCGCGCAAACGGGGACCGGGGTTTGTTGCTGCGGCGATCAGGGATCGGCGCGGCGGAGCTGGTCGGGGTTGCGCAGCCGCGCCGAGCCCGGTTCCAGACCGGGATGGTGGAGCGCGATCGTCAGGCGCGGTTTTTGAAGCGCCAGCTCTCGTTGCCAGTCTCGATGATGTCGCAGTGATGAGTGAGCCGGTCGAGGAGCGCTGTCGTCATTTTGGCGTCACCGAAGACGGTGGGCCATTCGCCGAAGGCGAGGTTGGTGGTGACGATGACAGAGGTGTGCTCGTAAAGCCGGCTGATCAGATGGAACAGAAGCTGGCCGCCGGTTCGCGCGAAGGGCAGGTAGCCGAGTTCGTCCAGGACCAGGAGGTCGAGCCGCGACAGGTGCTCGGCGAGCTTGCCGGCCCGGCCCTGGTGGCTTTCCATCTCGAGCCGATTCACCAGGTCGGTGGTGTTGTAGAAGCGCACGCGCGAGCTGTTTCGGACGCAGTTGCGGGCGATGGCGATGCTGAGATGCGATTTGCCTGAACCGGTTCCCCCGACCAGCACGACGTTGCGTTGGCTGGCGAGGAACGCGCCGGTGGCGAGATCGCGCACCAGGCCTTCGTTGATTGGCGTCCCGCTGAACTCGAACGTGTCGATCTCCTTGGCCAGCGGCAGCCTGGAGGCCGTCATCTGGTACTTGATCGAGCGGGCGTTCTTCTCGGCAATCTCGGCCTTGAGAAGGTCACTGATGACGTGCTGGACCGGTAACTGGCGCTTGATCGCGTTGGCGACCAGTTCGTCATAGGCGTGCCGCATGCCCGTGAGCTTGAGCTCGCCCATCAGGTCGAGGATTTGGTGACGTTCCATCATCATGCCGCCTTGCGCCCGGTCAGCAGGCGGTCGTAGCGGCTGGCATTGGCAACCGGCTCGATGGCGAGCTGGAGATGGCCGGGCATCGCGATGGTGGGCTCCATCGGCGCCGACCGGGACCGGGCGAGGATATTGAGCACGACGTCCGCGCTGATGGCCCCCTGATCAAGCGCCTCGGTGGCGGCCGCCTCCAGCGCGTCGAGGCCATCGATCGTGGCCGCCGTTAGGATCGCCACCATCTGACGATCACCGTCGCTGCTCTTCTTGAGCCGGGCACGCAGATGCTCCAGCGCCGGAGGCAAGGCGAGCTGCTTGAACGGCGCGCCGTTGCGCAGCGCGCCGGGCTTCTTCGCCAGCACAGGCACATAATGCCATGGGTCGTAAGCGGTCTGTTCGCGACCGAACCGTCGCTCATGCTCGGCGACGATCTCGCCACCCTGCCGGATGACGATGCGATCCGCATAGGCATGGACCTCGACCGGCCGGCCGAGCGCGCGCGCCGCGACCGAGTACTTGTTGTAGTCGAACCGGACGAGCAGCGTCTTCGATACCGATGCCGTCACCGCATGGAAGCCGTCGAAGGAGGCCGTCGGAAGCCGCATCAGCGCCGGCTTCTCGTCATCGAAGACCTCCGCGATCGTGCGGGCTTTGAGTTCGGGATGAGCGTTCGCGCGGGTGTGGTCGAGACAGCGGTCGAGAAGCCAGCCGTTCATCTCCTCGTAGCTGGCGAAGCGTAGCCGTGGCGTGAAGAAGCGCTCGCGCACGAGACCTACCTGGTTCTCGACCTGGCCCTTCTCCCAGCCCGCCGCCGGCGTGCACGCGGTCGGCTCGATCAGGTAGTGGTTGCACATCTGCAGGAAGCGCCGGTTGAACTTGCGCTCCTTGCCGACGAAGACCGCATCCACCGCAGTCGTCATGTTGTCGTAAATCCCGCGCGTGCAGGCGCCGCCGAAGAAGGCGAACGCCCGGGCATGGGCGTAGAAGACCATCTCCTGCGACTCCCGCGGATAGGCGCGCACGAAGAACATCCGGCTGTGGCAGAGCCGGACGTGGGCGACCTTCACCGTCGTCGTCACGCCGGCCAGCAGCACGACCTCGTGGCTCCAGTCGAACTGGTAGGCCTCGCCAGGGTCGAAGCTCAGCGGCACGAAGGCGGTCGCGGTCCGGCCGGCCTCATCGCGCTGCCAACGGCGGGCATGGCGGCGGACCGCGTCATAGCCACCGGAGTAGCCCAGGCCCCGCAGCGCCTCAAAGAGCCGCACCAGCGTCAGCCGCTCCCGCTTCGGCTTGCTCTCATTCTCCGCCAGCAGGCGCTCGAGATCGGCGACATGTGCGCCCAGCTTCGGCATCGGCTGGACGGCGCGGTCATAACTGAACTTGCCTTCCTCGGCCTCGATCGCCCGGCGGACCGTCTTCCGCGACACATGGAGACGCCGCGCAATCTCCCGAACCGAAACCTTCTGAACGAAATACGCGCGCCTGATCCGCCCGATCGTCTCCACCGTCGTCATCCTCCGCCTCGCCGCCAGCCTCAGAGGCCAACGACATTAAACGACCCGGAGGTGGTCCCCGTTTGGAAGCCGATCACCGAGAAAGATGGCAACCTTTTGCACGCCGATTCAAAAGCAGCACGGAAAAGTGGGGCGCGTCGCCTTTCTCTCCGCCGGTCAGGTCGAATC
>JAKFVZ010000238.1 GCA_021732965.1 Reyranella sp. | reverse complement strand
GCGCGCCTTGACGGCCGCGCCTGCTGCTCGTGCAGGGCGCGTCCGGAACCGGCAAGTCGTCGCTGGTGCGCGCTGGCGTATTACCGCGGCTCGAACGCGATCCCGACAATTGGATCGTCGTGCCGCCCTTCCGGCCACTGCAGGCGCCGCTCTCGAACCTCGCCGACGCGCTGGGCATGGCCGGCGCCGACATCCCGCCGGCGATCAGGGAGGCTGCACCGGCCAATTCGGTCCAGTGGGCCGGCGCGCTGCAGCAGATGGCGACCGCGCTGCGTCGCCGCGCGGCGAAGCCGGACGCCACCGTGCTGATCACCGTCGACCAGCTCGAGGAGGTGCTGGGCCGCGCCGGCAACCCGCTGAACGACCAGTTCCTGATCGTGCTGCGCGAAACGCTGGCGGCCACCGACCATCGCCTGCTCATGTTGGCGACACTGCGCGCCGATTTCACCGGCACGCTGCAGCGCCATCCCGCGCTGCGCGATCCCGCAGCCGCCACCGCCGAGATCCTGCCGACGCGGGCTTTCCAGCTCGGGCCATTGCCCCGCGCCGCCTTTCATGCGGTGGTCGAGGGTCCGGCGGCGCTGGCTGGGCTCGAACTCGAGGCGGGCTTCGCCTCGCGGCTGGTCGCCGAGGCGCAGACCGACGACGCGCTACCGCTGCTCGCCTTCGTCCTGCGCGAGCTGTGGGACCGCTCTGGCGCCAAGGACCTGCGCCTCAGCCATGCCGAGTACGACAGGCTCGGCGGCCTCGAGGCGGCGGTCGGCGAGCGGGCCGAGAAGCTGGTCGCCGAGGCGGCCGCCACCGACGAGGAGCTCAAGGCGTTTCGCGGCCTGCTGGTCTTCGGCATGGCCGAGCTTTCGGGCGAGGGCCGCGTGCTGCGACGGCGCCTGCCGCAAGCGGAGGTGCCGGCGGCAGCGCACCGCCTACTCGAGGAGTTCGCGAAGGCGCGTCTCGTCTTTGCCGACGAGTCGACGTGGGAGGTCGCGCACGAGGCGCTCTTCCGGCGCTGGACGTTCCTGCGCGAGGGCCTTGAGGCGGCGCGCGACACGCTGGCGGCGCGGCGCCGGGTCGAGGAAGCCTTCGCGGCGTGGAAGTCGGAGCCAACCGACCGCGCCTCGCGATTGCTGCCGCCCGGCCGCCCGCTCGTCGAGGCGACGGCGCTGCTCGACCGCGCGGGCGCGCTGCCCGATCCGGAGATGCGGCGCTACATCGAGGAGTCCGCCGCCGCGTCCGCCGATGCGCGGCGGCGCGAGCAGCGGCGGCGCACGCTGAGCCTGGTCGCGATCGTCGGCGTCCTGGTGCTCGCGGCCTCGACCTGGGGTCTGTTCGAACTGTGGGCCTGGTCGGACGAGCAGCGCGCGCTGACAGAGACGGCGCGCGAACGAATGATCGCGGCGAACGCGCAGCGCGAGCTCGAAGCCGGCCGGATGGGCGTCGCATTGGCCATCGCCCTGGAAGGTGTCGCGCCGGAGCAGCGAACCGATGCAGCCGGCGACACTAGTTTGGTCGGCCGCGCGGCGACATGGCTGAAGCGCGACGACGGCCCCCGCGGAGCCGATCCGCAGGCGATCGAGGCGTTGCGAAAGGTTCTGGGCGAGTACCGTGAGCGGTATGTGCTCAAGGGCCACAAGAACGCGGTCATTGCCGGCGCCATCTCCGGCGACGGTGCGCGGCTTCTGACGGCCGGAGCTGACGGCACCCTCGCGCTGTGGGATGCCGCGGCCGGCAAGGCTGTCGCGCCGCCGCCGGCCCCTCACGCGGCGCCCGTCCTGGCGGCGGCGCTGGACACCACCGGCCGCCTGGCCGCGACCGCCTCGACCGACAGCAGCCTGCAGGTCTGGGACACGAAGGACGGGCGAAGGCTCCCCGTCCCGGAGCATGAGGCGGCCGTGCTGGACATGGCGTTCTTGCCGAGGCGGGGACTGATCGCGACCGGCAGTCTCGACGGGCAGATAAGGCTTTGGGATCCGTGGCGCCCGGAGACGCTGCGCGTCCTACCGGTTTTCGATAGGGCACTCATACTGTCGCTGGCCATCTCACCGGACGAATCGCTGCTCGCCGCTGGGGCGCTGGACGGCAACATCACGATTTTCGGCCTTGAGTCCGGACAGCCCTTGCAGATGCTTAGCGACCGGCCCGGCGCCATACGCCGCGTCGCCTTCTCAGCCGACGGCGCAATGCTGGTCGCCGCCTCGAACGATCAGGGTGCGACCCTGTGGGATCCGCGTGACGGCCGCAAGATCGGCCGCATGGATGGGCACGAGGACTGGCTGCTCGACGCGCGCTTCTCGCCAAACGGCAAGCGAGTCCTTACGGCGTCGCTCGACGGGACAGCGCGCCTGTGGGATGTCCGCGACCGGCGCGAAACCTGCCGACTGGGCGGCCACGAGGACGCCGTGTCGGGCGCCGTTTTCTCTGCCGACGGACACCAGGCGGTCACGACCTCTTACGACGGCGTGGTCCGCGTCTGGGACTTGTCGCGCTGCCGCGTCGCGAGCACGCTACGCGGTCACACCGGGCCGATCACTCGGCTCGTCACGATGCCTGACGCGAAGTCGGTGACGACGCTCGGCGCCGACGGCACCGTCCGCGCCTGGTCAATCGAGCCTTTAGCCGACACCGACCGCTCCCTCCTGCCGCCTAATGCGTCGACCGAAGCGCTGGTCGACGCGGCCCGGCGGCTGGGGC
>JAKFVZ010000728.1 GCA_021732965.1 Reyranella sp. | reverse complement strand
GATCACAGTGTCGATCACGTCAGCTCCTGTCGTAACCCGCCCTGACGCCTATTTCATGCAAGGCGCACAGGATAAGCTCAACGAGCTTTACGACTCCGATGACACCGGGACCTACCTGCAGAGCTCGACCACGCTGCTCGGAGGTTCGGTGTTCGCGCGATATGCCTGGGCTTCCCCGCAGGAAATCAGTTGCGTTGTCGGCTATTTCGTCAGCAGCAACGACGGCGCTGAATTGCGGATCTTCTCCGACAATTCAGGGTCCTCGCCATACGGCCCGACTGGCTCCCAGATCGGAACTTCGGTGACTGTCGCTGCGTCTGGATCGTTCGTGGTCAATTTCGGCAACACCGGCGCCAGTGTGAAGCAGCTGGATGTCAGACGTCCGACGACAGGTTCTGGAGGCGGCACATTCCGTCTCGGAACCCTGAAGGCTGGCCGCTGGAACGGGACGAGCTGCACGACCCCGAACTGAGCCAGACCGAAGGGCTTCTCCATAGTGGAAAGTCCCTCCCATCAGACGATTTAGGGCACGCCTGCGGTCAGCGGACGTGCCCTAAACTTTGTCTAGTGAAGCGGTCAGCGCGTTGGCGATCGTGGATTTCGGCGAACAGGAATGAACGGAGATATTGATCCTTAGTAGCAAGCTGGACTATCGTCGCGGGATTCCATTGAGGAGTGCTCAGACTGAGGTCTGACTGGTTGATCAAACCGTCGCTTGGTCTGCGAGCATGCCTCAATCCTTTGCTGTCGAATGGATACGATATGAGCTACCTGAAGCGCGGCCGCATCACTCTTGCCGCTGTCATGTCGATGACAGCGGTCATTCCTGCCGGCTCGCAGGAGGCGAGCTACTATTACCGGCAGCTGAAAACCGGCCAGGTGGGGCAGGTTACCCCGCCCGGTGAGAGCACCGGGCCGTTCTCCTTCAGCCTCGCAAATGACCTGCCCGCAGAGGCGATGGTCGGCGTTTCGATTCCCCAGGTCGGCTGGTCCCTTTCGGGCGGCAAGGCTCCCTATTTCGTCACCGCCACAGGCGCGCCTAACGGGCTGAACACGAACGGCTCGCTCTCGGGCATGCCTGGTCAGCACGGCACTTTCCCGATCACGCTGACGGCGCGCGATTCGAGTTCGCCGGCCAAGACCCAGACGGTCTCCGGCTCGATGACGGTCTACGCACCGTTCGCGGCAATCCCCAGCGCAACTCCGCAGTCGGCGGCCGAGGTCGGTCAGCTCATCAATCCTGTCACGATCGTCGCCAACGGGGGCAAGCCGCCATACACCTTCGGTGTCGTCGATGGGGCGCTGCCCGCCGGTGTCGGCGTCAATCAGTCCACCGGCGTTCTGTCGGGATCCCCCGAGCAGTCCGGGAACTTTTCGTTCCGCTTGCGCGCTTCCGAGAGCTTCCGGCCTGAGGCTCCGATCGTCAGCGACCTTTACACCATGGTCGTCGCGCCAGCCTTGATTTCGTTCAATCTGGCCCAAACTCCGCCCGCCGAGGTCTGGGCTGGAACGTCCTTCTCGACCCAGTTGTCGGCGAGCGGGGCGCCTGGGCCCTTCACCTTCTCAGGGACTTCTCTGCCGCCTGGCTTTACGGTCAACGGGTCGACCTTCGGCGGCCAGTTCTCGACTGCGGGTACATTCACCTACCAGCTCAAGGCAGCCAACGGCCAGTCGGACGTCACGCGCCAATACACGACGGCCGTCTACTCGGCCCTGACGGCTTCCCTGTCGGGAGTGCCGCAGGTGAGCGCCACCAGCGGCACGCCGATCACGAACGTGACGCTGTCGCCTTCAGGCGGGAAGGGGCCCTACACATACGGGACCACGGGCTCATTGCCTCCCGGGGTTACCTTCGACAGCGGCACGCTTTCGGGCACCCCTTACGGGCCTGGGACTTACAGCTTCGCGCTGACGGTCGCACAGTCGTTCGGCAACGTCCCGGCCTTCTCGACCTCGACCTTCACGATGAACGTCGCGGCAGAGCCCATCACTCTCGCCCTCTCGCCGAACCCGCCGACCGAAGTCATGGCTGGCACCCCCTTCTCGACGACGCTGTCGGCGACCGGCGGCCCGTCGCCCTATACCTTCAGCGGAATCGACCTACCGAACGGAATGACCCTCGCCGGCGACGTCCTGTCGGGCAACTTCAGCACGGCAGGAAACCTGACCTACTCGCTCAAGGCTGCCAATGCGCAGACGGAAGTGACCAGGCAGTTCGCGACGGTTTCCTATGCCCCGTTCTCAGCAGTCCTCTCAGCGGTCCCGCAGGCAGAAGCGGTCGCTTTGCAGTCGATCACGCCGATCACCGTTCAGGTCCAGGGCGGCAAGGATCCCTACATTTACAGCTCGACGGGCACCATTCCTCCCGGACTGAACTTCGACAACGGCGTCCTGTCTGGACAGCCCAGCACGCCCGGCACCTACAAATTTGCGCTCTCGGCCACCCATTCGTTCCCCGGCGCGCAGCCAATCGCCAGCTCCGAATACACGATGACGGTTGCGCCGGCGCCTCTTTCCGTGGCCGGCGTGGATCTTAAGCCCGAGTTCGCGATCGGGAAAACGCTGAATAACCAGGCATCGATCACCGCATCCAGTGGCACGGCCCCGTACACCTACACCGCTACCGGGCTTCCGCCGGGTATGTCCTTCACGGGGAACGTGACCTCAGGCGAGCCGAACGAGCAGGGGACCTATA
>JAKFVZ010000373.1 GCA_021732965.1 Reyranella sp. | reverse complement strand
CGGGATCGGAGGTCGACGTCTTGGCCCCGCGGTCGGCCCAGGCCTTGAGGTCGTCGACGGCGTACACGACACGGCCGCCGATCTTCCGGTAGGTCGGGCCTGTACCGTAGGTTCGGTGCTTCTCGAGTGTGCGGCCGGAGAGGCTGAGGAAACGTGCGGCTTCCGGCGTTCGCAAAAAGCGCGGCGGCAAGCCGGCGGCAGGATCGGGCATGCGGATGGCTCCGTGGTTCTGGCGAGAGCCGTCGATGGCGACGGCGTAACGACGGTCACGGTGGCGGAGATTCGCGGGCCGGGCGGATGACGAACTGGGCCCTCCGGTTGGCGACACCCCCTGCCCTGGCAAGCGTCGGGGGAGGCTAGCGGCTGGCGCGCAGCAGCCTTCGATAGCCGCCCTCCATCATGGCCACGGCATCGGCGACCAATCGGATCGTCTGGCCCCGGACGGATGAGGTCTTCCAGGGGAAACGGGCAACCGCTTCCGTACCGTAGAGCGCCATCGCCACCTCGCGATAGCTTGCCCCCTCCGCGCGACCGTCCAGCGCACGGATCATGTTGAGAAGCCGTTTGCGGAGACGCGCCGTGACCTGCCACGCGGACGGAAGCGGGCCTGCCGGGTGGCGATCGAGGCGGCGCTTGAGGCGCATCAGACCGGCGAGACGAAGCAGAACGGTCTCATCCAAAGGGACGAGCGCCGCCATCGGCAGTGCCGGGCGTTCACCCTTGAGCCACAGGGACAGTGGGCCATCGGCATCATTCACGATGGAATTCCACTCGCCACCGTCCTGTGGATCCATAGACGGACGCAGACGACCAAGCGCTTCAAAGCGATAGGCGCCTTCGAATCCCTCGGGTGCGGGAACGAGCATCACGGCTTGGGGTAGCAGCTCAGGCCGCCATGAAACCTCCGCGGCAGTCGCATCGAGTGACGGATCGCAGGCGAAAGGAAAGCCCCCAGGTCCCTCCCACCGTCTTCGGGCTCAATGGCGATTGCTCCGGATCTTCGTCAATCCGGTCGTAGTCATCTCGGTATGCCGGGTTGCGTCGCAGGAACTCCCACGCGAATCCGGCACGATCGAGGTCCTTCAGCGCATCGACATACTCGTGCGACCTCCAATCGGGTCTCTTCGTCATCAAAGACTCCGTTACACGAACTCAGGGCTAACGGACCTGAGTCTTTCATGCGACCACCGGTTGTTGAAGAGCCCGAACGCCGAACGCGCGATGTCATGCGAAGACGCCCCCCAAGGGGCTATCTCAAAGTCTTTTCCTGGAGGCTCGCCCCTCAGTTGCGCGATGCGCGCAACAGATCACGGAAGCCCATCTGGGTCATCCACTGCGCCCGGGCCAAATGAGTGTCGTGGACCAAACGTGCGCGGTCGGCGTTCACCTCCGGATCGAGCCCGAAGACAATGCGCACGACTTCTTGCCAGTCTGCCGCGTCGGCTGTGGCGTCCAGCAAGCGTAGGTAGGTCACGAAGTGCCGCTCGTCATACGGCGTGACCACGTCGCTTTCAGGAGGGCGGTCGTCAAAGGGGGGGGTCGTCATCTCAAGAACTGCAGCGAGGGAAGAACATTCGTCGGAACTCCAGCCACTGCATAGTCACAGCCCATCGGACCGTGGCGATGCAAGGCACGCATCACATCCATCAATTTCCATGCTCACCAGGCGGACTTGTTAAGGCACTCGAAGCCTGATCTGCATAAAAGCATAGAGACGCCGCCACGCCAGTAGATTGCACCGCGTATTATAGTACGTAGCGTCAGAATACGCGATTGCCTCCTATCCTGCGGATGGACATTCGCAAGGTGTTCGGCGCTAACGTCCGTGTCTATCGACTGGCAGCGGGCCTCAGCCAGGAGGCGGTCGCAGTTCGCATGGGTGTGGACCGGGCCTACGTCAGTGCGATCGAGCGAGGGCTGCAGAACGTCACTCTCCTGACGATCTGGCAACTAGCTGAGTCCCTGCACGTGCGTCCGGCTGACCTGCTTGCGGAGCCGGTTCAATAATCACGGTCGTAACCGCAAGGGATCGTAACCGTCAGGCGAAGACGCCCTTCCCTCGCTTCAACTGAAGGGCGGCTTCGTGCGGCCGCCACCCCTCCTGACCGGCCGCATAGAGCCCGGTCCGGCAAAGCCGGATGCGCCAATCCCTTCAGTCCTTGAAATCAGAGCGAATGTACAATCGAAAGCTGGCAAGGGCCAAGGTCATCGCTGGCATTCCAAAAAGAACACAGCCGCCCAAGCAAAGAAAAGCCCCGCCCGGCGAACCGGGCGGGGCCTCGGGGGCGTCGACTTACTCGCCGTTCTTCTTGCGGCTGCGCGACCAGATCAGGCTGCAGCCCTCGCCGTCCTCGTCGTCGAACAGGTTGGCGAAGATCGGCGCGTTGAAGCTCGGATCGTCGAGCTTGAGCGAGAGGTAATCTCGGCCCTCGTTGGAGCGCTTCGACCAGGCGGCCCCGATCTCGGCGCGGCCGACGAAGACCCGGTGGCTGGGGGCGTTGTCAGTCGAACGGTTGGCCTCGGGGACGATGCGGACGCCCTTGGTCTGGACGCTGAGCGTGACGATCTCGCCCTGGTACTCGTTGCCGGACTTCTTGAAGGAACCGATGTTGGCCATGTGACTTCTCCTTGCTGTTTCGAGCCCCGCGACCATCGCGGCCTCGATGGCGATCGTTTGCCGGAGGCGATCGACG
Organism: Reyranella sp.; assembly: GCA_021732965.1. Classification (GTDB taxonomy): domain Bacteria; phylum Pseudomonadota; class Alphaproteobacteria; order Reyranellales; family Reyranellaceae; genus Reyranella. Next base: position 10 of record JAKFVZ010000373.1, on the reverse strand, counting down.
CTGCACCCGC
>JAKFVZ010000648.1 GCA_021732965.1 Reyranella sp. | reverse complement strand
GTTGTGGGTGGAACTGGCGTTGGGCAGACCGTTGCCGAACGTGTCGCCCGAGCCGCCGTCGCCGGCATCGTTGAACACCGAGATGTTGCGCAGCGCGGCGTCGACGTAGAGCCCGTTCGACGCGATCAGGAACGGCGAATCGGGCGCCGACAGCGACGCATAGTTGAACGACGAGGTGATGACCTCGGGATTGTTGATCGTGTCCCAGAAGGCCGACTGGTAGGCGGTATAGGCATTGTGTTGCGCGTGGTTGGCCGTGCCGGAGCCGGCATAGGTTATCAGCGTGCTCAGCGGGTTGATGGCCGTCACGATGCCGACGTCCAGCGAGCGCTCGCCGGCGGGATTGAAGGCCGGCGGCGTCGTGTCGGGATACTCCTGGCCGCCGCCTTTGATCGGTATGACGTTGACGCTGCTTGTAGGTGAGATGCCGATCGAGGCGCGATAGGCATCGAGTGCCGCCTGGAAGCCGTTGCCGTCCGGATCGTTGAGCAGGGCGGTGCCGACGCCCGGCTCGACCAGGCCGATGGCGCCGGTCATCACCGCTTCCGGCGAGGTTGGATCCCAGAGAGAGCCCGTGAAGGGAAAGTTGTAGTAGTCCTGCGCAATCGCCTGCGGGGTGGCGTCGACCGTCGCAGTGGTGCCCGCGGAATTGCCGGGGCTCTGCCAGCCCTGGGGCAAGGTGACGCCCGGCGTCGGCGGCGGGGCGTAGTCCGGGTACGGACCAAAATCACCGGAATCGAACCACAGGCCGGTGACGCCATTGTCGGCGAGCTCGGCCGGCAGCGAGAGGTTGCCGCTCCAGTAGTGGACGGTCTGGGTGCCCGTGCCTGGAGACGGCGCCGGGACGTCGACCGTCATCAGCGTCGCGCCGGGGCCGAACAGCGTCGTGAAATTGTCCTGGGTGACGTTGACCCAGATGGTCCGCGATTCGGGCGAGGAGATGTATTGCGCGTCGGCCGCTCCACCCACGTCGTAAGTCGTGATGTGGAGATCGGCGAGGGCGCTCACGACGTTCGTGTAGGCCGTCGGATCGGCGCCGTAGGTCGACCAGATGGCGGCCTGGTCGGCGAGCGCCGCCTGTCGCGTCGCCCAGTTCGAGGCCAGCAGATCGGTCGGGTCGTTCGCGCGTTCGAGGACGAGGGCAACGTTGAACGAGAAGGGCGACAGCGGCGTGCCTCCGCTCGGGGCATCCGCGTTGGTGCGCCAGCTCGCGAAATCGAGATAACTCGAGTTCGCCAGTTCTACATAGTCGGCCATTGGGTCCGGCGGATATTTGAGAGGGGCTGCCGCTCAACATAACAACAGCCGACATCTGGGCGATATGCGGCACCGGCGCACGCCGCTTCTGCATTGTGTACGCCGTGTGACGCAGCAGCCTGCCCGCTACTCGCGCTCCATCACGCGCTCCAGCCGCCGTGTCAGGAACCAGCCGAGAAGCAGGAAGGCGACCAGCATCGCGAGGCCGAAGGTCGACAGCGCATCGCTCATCGTCCTGTCGGACACGTATCCGAAAGCGTAGCCCGTCGATACGGCGATACCGGCCCACAGCCCGGCGCCGATGAAATTCAGCACGAGGAAGCGAGACCAGCCGAGCGTCGAGGCGCCATACGCAAAGCCCGCGACGTTGCGGATGATCCGCGGGTAGCGGTGGATGAGGATCATCCAGACATGGTGGCGGTTGGCCAGCCGCGCGGCGGTTTCAACGGCGCGCTGTAGTCTGGGGAAGGAGCCGAGCCAGCGCGTGCCGAAGCGGCGGCCGACCCAGAAACGCATCACATCGCCGGCGAAGGTCCCCGCCCAGCATCCCGCCAGCGCCTGTTCGTAGCCCAGCGCGCCGGCCTGAGCGGCATAGCCTGCGAAAATCGCCAGCAGGAGACTGTTGGCCATCGAATAGAGGGTGAGGAAGGCGTAGGCGGCGTCGCCGTGTTGACGGATAAATTCCAGGAAGGATGCGAGATCACCAGCGAACATCGTCCCTGCCTACAACGAAAAAGGCGGCCCCGCGAGGGGCCGCCTTCCATCGTCTTTCAGCCATCAAGGCTTAGGTCGGGCCGACCGGACGGCCGGGCCAGCGATAGCCAGGAGCCGGCAGCGGGATCTTCGCCGAGATCAGGGCGTCCTCGAGGGGCGGGATGCCGGCGGCATAGTCGCCCGCGGCGCACTTGGCCATGGCGGCCGCCGCACGCTCTTCGACCTGCGAGGTGCGATACTGGCGGTACTTGTCGCTCAGCGCCTTGCAGTACGAGGCCGGATCAGAGAACACGGTGCTGACCGTGGTCTGGCCGCCCACGACGATCTCGACACGACGGTTCTGCGGCTCGCGGACGTTGTCGCCAGTCTGGACCAGTAGGCCTTCCTCGCCACGGCCGTTGACCGTGATCGCCGTCGCCGGCACGCCTTCGCGCACGAGCTGTTCCTTGACCGAGTTCGCGCGGCGCAGAGACAGCGCCATGTTGTACTGCGGCGAGCCCGACGTGTCGGTGTGGCCGGTGGCGACGATGTTGGCAGCGCCCCGGGTCTTGTAGGCCTGGGCGGCCTGGCGGACCGTGTCGACCGCCTGGCTGGTCAGGTTGGAACGGTCCCAATCGAAGAAGACCATGAAGGTCTGCGCCTGGACCGGCGGCGGCTGCGGGGGAGGCGGCGGCGGAGGCGGCTCCGACGCGCAAGCGCCCAACAGGAATGTCGCCGCGGCGACGACCAGGAGC
>JAKFVZ010000647.1 GCA_021732965.1 Reyranella sp. | reverse complement strand
GGATCGCCTCGAAATCCGGCGCGCGCCGCGGTCGGCGGGCGGGTGAAGCGCGGCAACGTCTCGCTCACCCTGACAATCTCGAGCGAACGCCAGGCCAAGCCGCTCAGCATCAACCGAACCTTGCTGGCCGAGTTGGCGACCCTGGTCGACGAGGTGCGGAAGACCACGGGCGCCGCGCCTCCTTCGGCCGACGGGCTGCTGCGCGTGCGCGGGGTGATCGAGGAAGAGGATGGTGCCGAGGATTCCGAGGAGACGCTGATCGTCCTCGACAAGGCGCTGCAGGCGACCCTCGACGAGGCACTGAAGGGGCTGGTCGCGTCCCGCGCGTCCGAGGGCAAGGCGCTGGCCAAGGTCATCGACGGCCATGTCGCGGAGATCGAAGCGCTGTGTGCCCGTGCCACGGAACGCGCAGTGGCTCAGATCGGCACGGTGCGTGCGCGCTTCGAGGCGCAGCTTGCCGAATTGCTCGGCCGCGTGCCCGCGCTGTCGGAGGAGCGCTTTGCCCAGGAAGTCGCGCTGCTGGTCGGCAAGGCCGACGTGCGCGAGGAACTCGATCGTCTCACCGCGCACATCGCCCAGGCACGGACGCTGCTGGCCGATGCCCGCGCCGACAATCCGGTGGGCCGGAAGTTCGATTTCCTCTGCCAGGAGTTCAATCGCGAGGCCAACACGCTGTGCTCGAAGTCGGCGGACATCGAGCTGACGCGCATCGGCATCGATCTGAAGGGCGCCGTCGAGCGCATGCGGGAGCAGGTCCAGAATGTCGAATGAGGATGCCGCCGCGATCACGCGGCGCGGCCTGATGCTCGTCCTGTCCTCGCCGTCGGGCGCGGGCAAGACCACGCTGTCGCGGCAGCTCCTCGACAACGACAAGCAGATCCAGCTCAGCGTCTCGGCGACCACGCGCGCGCGCCGCTCCGGCGAGACGGATGGCATAGACTACCATTTTGTCGATACAGCCACATTCAGCGGTATGATCGAGCGCGGCGAGTTCCTGGAGCACGCGCGCGTGTTCGACCATTTCTACGGCACGCCGGCCGCACCGGTGGAAGCGGCGCTGATCGCCGGCCGTGACGTGCTGTTCGACATCGACTGGCAGGGCACCCAGCAGCTCAAGGAGAAGGCCGGCAGCGACCTGGTGACGGTGTTCATCCTGCCGCCGTCGACGCGCGACCTCGAGCGCCGCCTGATCACCCGCGCGCAGGACTCGATGGAAGTCGTGCAGAAGCGCATGGCCCAAGCCGCCGACGAGATGAGTCACTGGGCCGAGTACGATTACCAGATCATCAATCGCGACATCGCCACCAGCCTGATGGAGCTCAAGTCCATCCTTACGGCCGAGCGGCTGAAGCGCGAGCGCCAGCTTGGCCTCTCGGCCTTCGTCAAGGCGTTGCGCGAGGGTCGGTGATCGGCATGCCGATCCCGGTCTGTCCCTGGGAGCGCAGCACGAGCTGGCTGGGCGTGTAGGGCCGGCCGGAAAACTCGGCGATCAGGCGGTCGCTGGCGGTTTCGATCGTATCTTCCAGCGTGCGCATGAAGGTCTGCTTGTCGAGGCCCGTCGGGATGGCGGGCAGGAACTCGATCGCGGCGCGGCCCGCCTTCTTGCGCCAGTCCCGGCGATTCCACAGCAGGCCGACCGAGGTTGCCACCGGCGTCACCGGCAGGTCGAGGTCGCGATAGAGATAGAAGATGCCCGAGCGATAGCGTTCGCGTTCGCCCGGCGCCATCAGGTTGCCTTCGGGGTAGATCGCGATGTGCCGGCCGCTGTCGCAGGCACGTCTGGCGAACTGCGCGAGGTTCTCGCGCTCGCGCCCGCCGCCGCAGGTATCGACGCGGATCATCTGCAGGCGATAGAGGATCGTGCCGATCAGGGGGTAGCGGAAGAGCTCCTGCATCGCGACGAAGGCGATGCCGCGAATGCGGGCAGCCAGGAGAATGCCGTCGCTTTCGCTATGGTGCTTGTTGGCCAGCAGAACCGGTCCGTGCTCGGGAAGGTTCTCCAGCCCTCGATACTCGACCTTCATGCCGCCGATCCAGCGCATGCCCCAGACGACGCCGCGAGCCCAGTGGAACAGCAGGCCGCGCAGCAGGACTGGTGTGGGAATGGGAACCAGCAGGATGCCGATCACGGCCACCAGCAGGGTGCCGAGATAGAAATAGAGATTGAAGACGAGTGAGCGGATCATGGGTCCAATAATAGTGAGCGCTCACTCACTGTCAAGGGCGCCCGCCAGTCTCACGAAGTCGGCGACGCTCAGCTCCTCGGCGCGCGCCGTCGGCTTCAGGCCAAGGGCCTCCAGAGTGGTCACGGGGTCGGCAAAAACGCTCGCCAGGGACCCTCGCAGCATCTTGCGGCGCTGGCCGAAGGCGGCGGCCGTCACCCGCTCCAGCGGCCTCAGATCGGCCAGGCGATCCGCCGGCGGCCGCGGCGTGAGGCGCGCCACCGCGGACGTGACCTTGGGCGGCGGGACGAAGGCGGTGGGGGCGACATCGAACAGCCGGCGGACCTCGCAGACATGCTGTGCCAGAACGGAAAGACGCCCGTAATCCTTGGTGCGGGGTGACGCCACGAGGCGATCGACCACCTCCTTCTGGAACATCAGCACCATGTCTGCGATGTCGGTCGCCGCGTGCAGCCATTGCACCAGCAGGGCGGTCGACACGTTGTAGGGCAGGTTGGCCACGATCCGGCGAGGCGCGGGTCCG
>JAKFVZ010000262.1 GCA_021732965.1 Reyranella sp. | reverse complement strand
AGTACCACGCCGTCGACAGTTCCGAGATGTCGTTCAAGATGGCCGCGCGCATCGCCATGAGCGAGGCCATGCCCAAGTGCAGGCCGGTGCTTCTGGAACCCATCCTGAAGGTCACCGTCACCGGGCAGAGCGATTCGACGCCCCGGCTGCAGCGGCTGATCTCGGGCCGCCGCGGCAAGCTCCTGGGCTATGACGCCCGCCCTGCTTGGCCCGGCTGGGACGAGGTCTCCGCGCTGATGCCGGAAGCCGAGATCGCCGACATGATCGTCGAGATCCGGTCGGTCACGCAGGGGATCGGCAGCTTCCGGACCGAGTTCGATCACCTGCAGGAGCTGGCCGGACGCACCGCCGACCGCATCGTCGAGGAAACGAAGAAGCATCAGGCGGCCTAGGTCACAAGGCGGTGAGGCCGGGCCCAACGTCCTTCTCCGGCCTCGCTCGGCATCTCATATTCGTCCTGTGGAATGGGTCCACGGGAGAACGGTTCATGTTGAAGAGACGGTCTCTGATGGTGGGTGGCCTGGTGATGGCCTCCGCATCGTCACTGACCCGCGTCGCGAATGCCCAGGCTGGGCGCCCGACGCTGGTGTTCGTCGGTCACGAACTTTGAGGCGGCTGCAAGATCTGGCGTGCCCAGTCGGAGCCTGATTTCCTCAAGTCCGATGCTTTCAAGAAGATGGACTATCAAGTCGTCTATCCTGCCAATGCAGGCCTCGTGATGGCCGAAGCAAGCTGGCCTGCCATGGCCCGACCGGTACGGACGGCCTTCCTCGAGAGCGAAGACGGCAAGACGAGCCCCAATGCGACGCCACGCTTCATCCTGTTTCAGGATGGCAAGATCGTCCTCACCGTCACCGGCAACGGCGGCTGGAAGGACAGGATGTGGCCCAGGATCCAGGAAGTGACGGCCACCAAGGCCTAGTTTCCGGCGGACCGGCATTGCTCCATATTGGCCTCGTGGGATCTGCTCACGAGGGGAGACGTATTTCGATGCTGAAGAGACGTAATGTTATCACGGGTGGTCTCGTGCTGGCCGCCGCGCCGATGCTTGCGCGCGCCGTCGCCGCACAAGGCGCGAAGAAGCCCATCCTGATTTTCGCCGGCGACGAGACGTCGGAGGCCTGCAAGGTCTGGCGCACGCAATGGGAGCCGCTGTTCAAGCAGGCACCGGTGTTCCAGAAGGTCGACTATCGGGTCGTGTTCACCAAGACCCCGCAGCTGCTGCTGAAGCCCGCGAGCTGGCCCGCCGACCTTCGCTGGGTGCTCGACGCCTTCCTGATGAGCCAGGTCGGCATCGAGCAGGGAGCCGAAACGCCACGCTTCTTCCTCATTCAGGGCGGACAGATCACCTTCACCGCCGTCGGCAACAATGCCTGGCGCGATGTCATGTGGCCGACCCTGCTCGACGTGACCAATTCGCAGCCTTAAGTCTTTCGTTACGTCACGTTGCGTCACAGTGCAGTGAGCAGGGTTGATTTGCGACCATCCGTCGCCAGGCCCATCTAGGGGGCGCGGCGTAACAGGAGTTTGGCAGATGCTGATCAAGCGCACGAAAGGCTGGGAGCTTCCGGAGTCGAAGACGACGTCGGAGAGCCACTTTCTCAATCGACGCGCGATGGTGCGGGCGATGGGGCTCGGTGCGGCCTCGCTCGCCCTGCCCGGGCAACTGATGGCGCAGGACAAGGCGGCCGATCCGTCGGCCGGACTGTATCCCGCCAAGCGCAATGACAAGTATGGCATGCCGACGCCGATGACAGCCGAGAAGCTGTCCACGACCTACAACAACTTCTACGAGTTCGGCACCGACAAGAGCATCTGGCGCGAGGCGCAGAAGCTCGAGGTGCGGCCCTGGACCATCAAGGTCGGCGGCATGGTCGAGAAGCCCTTCGAGATCGGCATCGACGATCTTCTGGCCAGGGTGCAGCTCGAGGAGCGTGTCTACCGCTTCCGCTGTGTCGAGACCTGGTCGATGATCGTGCCGTGGAGCGGCTTCCCGGTGCGCTCGCTTGTCGAGGTCTGCAAGCCGCTGAGCAGCGCCAAGTTCATGGTCATGAAGACGCTGTCGAAGCCCACGGTGATGCGCGAGCAGCGCGACCTCCTCTACCCCTGGCCCTACACCGAGGGCCTGGCGATGGACGAGGCGATGAACGATCTCGCCTTCATCGCGACCGGTCTCTACGGCAAGCCGATCCCCAAGCAGAACGGTGCACCGCTGCGCCTCGTGGCGCCCTGGAAGTACGGTTTCAAGAACGTGAAGTCGATCGTCAGCGTCGAGTTCACCGACAAGAAGCCCAAGACATTCTGGGAGGGGCTGCAGTCCAGTGAGTACGGTTTCTGGGCCAATGTGAACCCGGCAGTGGCTCATCCGCGCTGGAGCCAGGCCACCGAGAAGCCGCTGGGCAGCGACCAGCGCATCCCGACCCAGATCTACAACGGCTATGGCGAATTCGTCGCCGGGCTCTACGCCGACCGCAAGGCGGAAAAGCTTTTCATGTAGCGCCCCTCCTTTGCCTCGCCGCGCCGGGCCGCTAAAACGGAACCCGGCCGGAAGAGGCCCCAGGAGGAAACGTGAAACTCAACCGTCGTACGACCCTGGCCGGCGCCGCCGCGATGGCCGCAGGCTCGCTCTCCAAGGCCGCCTTCGCCCAGGCGTTTCCCAACAAGCCGATCAAGATCGTCGTGCCCGATCTTGATCGGCTTGTTGGGAAACGCCTGGGCG
>JAKFVZ010000555.1 GCA_021732965.1 Reyranella sp. | reverse complement strand
GCCGCGCGAGCTTGCGAGAGAGTGCGTCGATCTCCGGCTGACGTTCGGCCGTCAGTGCAGCAAGCGTCGAGCGATAGCGCTCCAAAACCAAGCGTCCGCCGGGCGCGTCGCCTCGCCGATCAGCTTGCCGCCTCTGCCGCGTTCGCGGGACCAGCGCGGTCGCGCGGCGCGTGATCTGCCGGTCGATCAGCTTGAGTTGGCGCTGGATCTGCCGGCGCGCTTCCTCCATGCGGGAAAGCTGCGCCAACGTCTCGGGGGCGATCGTCATGACGACGTCCCGCGCTGCCAGCCGATGAAGCTGGAGGGCCCGGCGTAGACAGCGTGACGGGATGGATCGATGACGAATCCGAACCGGCCGACGGCATACTCGTCCGCTGGAACGAGAAAACGACGCTCCTCGGTTCCGGCCCCGCGTTGGCCGCCTGGCGTGGCGACGCATTCGACAAAACCCTTCCGATGACCGGACGCAATGGCCGAGACCACGATCCAGTCGCCGGCATGCGCCTCATGAAAAGCCCGCCGGTCCTTCTCATGAGATTCACCCGGTCTAAGAACGGTCCCGAAGATCGCCTCCCACGCATCTGGCCAGCTATCCTTGGTCGAGCGCTCAGCGCAGCGCCGCTCGAAGCTGGTGAAAAGCTCGGGGAAGCTGATGGCGACGATCGCCCAGGCGCAGTCCTCCTCGTACCAGCCGCCCTTCGCGCGCAGCAGGGGATGAACCCTGCGATTGCGCTCAGCCGAGAGTTTGAAGCCGCCATGGCCGGCGGTGGAATGCGATTCGACGCCCTCGGCGTAGACTGTCGCGCCCTGAGAGAGGCCCCATGGCGTCTGCGACCTGCTGCTGATCTCCATTCGACCAAGAGCCCGCTTCTCGCGAAGATGCTCAGCATGCTCCAGCACCTTGGCGCGGAACGCGGCTTCATTCTCCAGGCTGCCGGAATGGCCGTAAAAGTCGGATCGACGCCATGTCGCGAGTGGCCGCGCGATCTTCCAGCCTGTCGCGAGATAATGACGCCCATCGTGCGTCGGCAGCATGGCGAAGGCACTGTCGCCGACCCGGGCGACCGGAAACCGCTCGGTTGATCGCCCGAACTCGACCTCCGGCGCTTCGGGATCCGCGCCGGTCGCGGGGTCGCAAGCCAATGCGCTTGTCATGCCGCCCTCCCCTCGACGACAGCGGCCCCGACCTCATCGGCCGTGACCTCCTGGAGCACGGCGCGCGGATAGCCATGACGAGAGAGCCATTCCTCCGCCGCCGGGAGATGCGACGCGAGATGGACAAGCTCGGCATCCTCGCCGGGCCGATCGAAGACACGCACCGACCCGATCGCCGGGCGCTCGACCACGTTGAAGTGCAGGCTCGAGCCCAGCGAGAAGCTGCGATGGACCCGGATCGCGACGACGCCGCCGGCGCCAAAATCGGCCTCATGCAGGGTGAAGCTGGCGGACAGGCTGAGAGTGCCCATGCTCCTGCTGGGCTGCTTCCGGATCAGGCGGCCCTTGCCATTGCTGGTCAGCCAGGCCGCGAGTTTCCTGGTGAAGCGCTCAGGCGGGCGCGGTGTGCCGTCGGACCAGGCAATGATCGAGCCGATGGGTGCATTGTCATGGATGGCGTGCGCGGACATTTTTTGTCCTCCGTGATGGCGCTGCGTGAAAACGAAACCGCCGCCGGCATGAGGCCGGCGGCGGGATGTCGATCGGAAGAGAGCGAGGAGGTCGGGGTTATTCCGCCGCGACGCGGTAGGCCTCGTCGATGGCGTCGAGATCAACGTCGTCGAGCGCCTCTGCATCGCCGGGCCCGATATCAGCATCGTCCGCCGTGACGTCGGCGTCGTCATCCGCGCCGACCGTGCTCTTCGAGCGCCAGGTCGCGACCTCAGCCGCCGTCGGCGCGAACGCCGCCGACGGATGGACGAACCGCTGCTCCGTCAAATGCTCCACGAGCGCAGCGCGCGTGTCCTTAACCCGGGCGCGAGGAAGCACAGGTGTGTCCTTGCAGGAGCGCTCCAGCGCCTGGCGCGACAGACACGACAGGAACTCCTCCGTGCCCATGGTCGGCAGAAATCCGTCCGCGCCGACTGCGTCGCCGGCAAGGCGCGCGACGATGCCGCTGTTGGTCCGGTTCTCTCGCGCCGAGAGGACGTCGATCAGGGCCGACCGTGCCGCAACGCGCAGGGTGTCGCGGTCGAAGGCGAGCTTGCCGTCGGCATCGACGAGTTGCACGGCATGACGCTCCATCCGGGCGAACCCATAGACGCCGTCGGACGCGCCCGACTGGACCGAGATGTTGCGGCCGGCGAGCGCGAGCACGAGCAGCGCCATAAGCGTGTCGTCCTCGATCGGCGCCCGCGCCAGCGCCTCATGCAGGGCATCGGTTCGCAGGTCGCCGATCATCTCGACACCCTTGCGCGTCACGTCGGGTCGCGGCTTGGCTATTGCGATCGCATCATCGCCTTCCGCCTCGTCGGCGCCCTTGCTCTTCTTCGGCTCCGGCAGCCGAAAAAGAACGCTCTGCACCTTGCCCTCACGGTCGAGATACATCGCCGTCCGGTCTCTCTTGCCCGGCTTGCCGTGAACCCGTTCGGCCTTGGGCGGCAACACGACCTGACCCCAGTTGTTGACGTCGGTGATGACGCCGCGCTTGGGTAGGTGGATGGTCATCCATTCCTGCTGGGCGCCGAGGAACCCTTCCACATTGGTGGTGTAGCGGCTGTACTCATCGGCCGGCGCGAAG
>JAKFVZ010000757.1 GCA_021732965.1 Reyranella sp. | reverse complement strand
GCCGTCCTGTGCGGCAACGTCGAAGCGGAGCGTATCGAGAAGACCGGGAATGGCTGGCGCGTGCTGACGGCCAAGGGACCGATCGCCTGCAGGGAAGTGGTGATCGCGACCAACGGCTATACCGGCGACCTGACACCGAAGCTGAAGATGCGCGTCGTGCCGGTGGCCAGCCACATCATCGCAACCGAAGAATTGCCGATGCCGGCGACGGATCTCATTCCGCTGCAACGCTCGATCGGCGACACCAAGAGGGTGCTGACCTATTACCGGCCCTCGCCCGACGGCAAGCAGATGATCTTCGGCGGTCGCGCCCGCTTCACCGCCGCGCCGCCGGAAGTGAGCGCGCCGATCCTGTACCAGTACATGATCGACCGCTTCCCGCAGCTCAAGGGCATCCGCATCACCCACGTCTGGACCGGCAACGTCGCCTTCGCGCTCGATTCGATGTCGCACATGGGCCAGGACGACGGCATGCACTACCTGCTGGCCTGCAATGGCAGCGGCGTCGCGATGATGACCTATCTCGGCACGCAGACGGCGAAGAAGATCGCCGGTGGCTCCAACGCTCCGGTCAATGCCTTCGACGGCCGCGAGTTCCCCGAGCACCCGCTCTACAACGGCGACCCCTCGCTCTACCTGCCCCTGATCGGCGCGCTCTACCGCACGCAAGACTGGCTCGACCGCAAGCTGGCCGGCTGACACAGGAAGCAAGAAAATGAAGGTTGGCATCGTCGGCGCGGGCGCGATCGCGTTCGGAATGGCGGCGTTTCTCGAACAGGCGGGACATGCCGCCAGCCTGTGGTCGCCGTCGGGTGCGCGCACCAAGGCGTTGGCCGCCGGCGAGCCTCTCGTTGCGGCCGGTGCGATCGAGGGCTCGTTCAGGCCGCGCATCGCGACCGGCCCGGCGGATGTCGTAGCCGGCGCCCACGTGATCCTGATCGCGCTGCCGGCCTATGGTCACAAGCAAGTCTTCGACGCCATCGCGCCGCACGTGACGGCAGCGCAGACCGTGATCGTGAGTTCGCACGCCTCGTTCGGTGCGCTCTATCTGTCGCGCCTGCTCGCCGCGCGCGGCGTTACAGTCCCGATCATCGCCTGGGGCACGACCTTGTTGAGCGGCCGCCAGACCGGGCCTGCCAAAGTTCAGGTCAACACGGTCCGCAAGACGGTCGATCTCGCCACGCTGCCGGCGTCGCGCAGCGCCGAAGGGCTGGCACTTTGCCAGTCGGTGTTCGGCGACCGCTTCGTCGACCGGGGCAGCCTGCTCGCCATCGCACTCAGCAATCTCAATCCGACGATCCACATGGGCATCGCGCTCGGCAACATGACGCGCATGGAAAAAGCCGAGGCGTGGGGCCAGGCCGAGAGCGTGACGCCCAATGTCGGCCGCCTGCTGGAGGAACTCGACCGCGAGCGTCTCGCCATTGCCACGTCACTGGGACTGGAGGTGCGCACGATCTTCCAGCACCTGCATCTGTCCTTCGGCGTGCCCTATGGCTCGGCCTCGGAGATGCACCAGGCCATGCATGCGATCGGCAAAGGCGGCGCCGGCCCGACCACCTCCGACAGCCGCTACGTCACCGAGGACGTGCCCTTCGGCCTGGTCCCGACCGCAAAGCTCGGCCGCCTCGCCGGCCATCCCGCGCCGTTGCACGAAGCCGGCGTCACTCTCTTCTCGGCAATGTATGGCCGCGACTTCACCGGCGAGAACGACCTTTTGGCCGCCCTCGACATCGGCTCACTGTCGCTCGGCCAGCTTCAAGCGCTATGCCGTGACGGTTACTCCCCTCTGTCGTCCTGAGCTCAGCGAAGGACCTGGCGGAACGACCAAAGTACTGCGTGGCTTGCGTTAGATCCTTCGCTGCGCTCAGGATGACAAATATGAGTACCGACACCCTCCCCGTTTCCCTCGCCGACGTCCGCGCCGCCGCCGCGCGCATAGAGGGCGCGGTCGTCCATACGCCCTGCCTGCGCAGCGAGACGCTGTCGCGCATCGCCAAGGCCGACATCTGGGTGAAGTTCGAGAACCTGCAGTTCACCGCCTCGTTCAAGGAACGCGGCGCGCTGAACACGCTGCTGCAGCTCAGCGACGAGGAGCGGCGGCGTGGCGTCATCGCCATGTCGGCCGGCAACCACGCGCAGGGTGTCGCCTATCACGCGGGGCGCCTCGGCATTCCCGCCACCATCGTGATGCCGTCCTTCACGCCCAACACCAAGGTGAAGCACACGCGCGACCACGGTGCGCGCGTGGTGCTGAAGGGCGACACGCTGTCGGAAGCGGCGGCCGAGGCCCATCGGCTGGCCGACGCGGAGAGACTGGTCTTCGTCCATCCCTACGACGATCCGCGCATCATCGCGGGTCAGGGCACGATCGCACTTGAGATGCTGGCGGACGCGCCGGAGATCGACACGCTCGTCGTGCCGGTCGGCGGCGGCGGCATGCTGGCCGGCTGCGCCGTCGCCGCGCGCGGCCTCAAGCCCGACGTGAAGATGATCGGCGTCGAATCGGCCGGTTACTCGGCGATGCGCCAGCTGCTGGCCGGCCAGCCGGTCACGGTCGGCGGCGACACCATCGCCGAGGGCATCGCCGTGCGCGACATCGGCCAGGCGCAGCTCGCCATCGCCCGCGCCCTGGTCGACCGCGTGCTGGCGGTCGACGAGGTGGCGATCGAGCGCGCCATCGCGCTGTACCTCGAGGTCGAGAAGACCGTGGCCGAGGGCGCCGGCGCCGCTGGGCT
>JAKFVZ010000196.1 GCA_021732965.1 Reyranella sp. | reverse complement strand
TTGGCGGTGAGGCCAATGCCGGCCGAGTTGAGACCCGAGCTCGCAATACCGCCCGCTTCGGTGAAGGTCAGGATGTCGGGCCCATCGTCGCGGCGGATGCGCAGCACGACGCCGTTCTCGGCGCACTCCGAACGCCAGTCCCAGTTCTGGCCGTGCAGCAGCACACCGTCGGCGCTGGCCTCGGGCAGCGCGAGGGCCGCGGTGCAGCCGTCGGGGAAATGCTTGGAGGCCTGCTGCTTGCGTGCCGCGACCACCATCTCGGTGCGGGCGTTCATCAGCACGACGGCGGCGAAGGGCTCGTTCGCGCCCTCGGCGATGCCGCGCATCTCCTCGGTATAGGTCGGATCGAACTTGTCGATCACCGGCACCATCGCCTCGGCCCGCCGCTCCAGTTCCTTCCAGTCGACGCCCGACTTGAGCAGCGACTCGGCGTACATCCTGGCGCCGCGCCGCAGGCGATCGGCGGCGGCCTTGCCGTGGATCCGACCGCGCTCCCTGGGGCCGCCGGACAAGTCGATCAGCGGGAAGGGAGCGTAGTCGGTCATGGGAGCCTCTTAGGGATGGCCCAACAGGGCCTGGCGAAAACGGTCCTTCAGATGCGCGCCGTCCTGCGGCGGCATCACGAACTCCAGCTTCTCTACCATGACCTTCACGAGCCGGAACACCGGGCCCTTCTTGGTGCGGACGTCCTTCACGAGGTCGGCGACTTCGCTGGCCTCACGCACCGTCGTGGCGTCGGGGATGCCGCAGCCGCGCGCAATCATCGCGAGGTCGGTGCCGGCCCCGGAATCGGTCGGGCCGTTGTTGCGCGGGCTGGTGTGGGTGGCCTGGTTGCCGGTCTCGCCGAACTTCTCGTTGTCGAGCACGACGATCGCCAGGTTCTCCGGCATCTGCGTCGCCACGGTGGCGAGGGAGCCCAGGCTCATCAGCATGTCGCCGTCGCCGGTGATCACCAGCACGCGCTTCGTGGGCTGGGCCAAAGCGAGGCCGAGGCCCATGCCGACCGGTGCGCCCATCGAGCCCCAGAGCGGCATGTTGAGCGGACGGTCGCCGGCGGCGGTGATGTCCCAGTTCGACGAGCCGAGACCCGCGATGACGAGCAGGTCGTCGCCGGCGTTCTCGAGGAGTTGCTTGACCAGCGGGCGGCGCTGCAGGGTTGCGCCTGACTTGTTGGAACTCATCCTACTTCTTCCCGAAATTCTTGATGCCGATCAGCTTCTGGCGCAGCAGCACGGCGACCGCCTGGCCGCCGTTGAAGGCCGAGCGCGCGGCGGCGTCGACCGTGGCCTTCACCTCGTCGGCCGTCTCGACCGAGTAGAGAAGCACGCCCATCGCCTCGAGCACCTTCGGCGTGCCCTGGCCCATCGGGTACTGCCAGGAATTGAACTCTCCATAGTCGCCGCGCATCGTGATCAGCGTCAGGAACGGAAAGCGCAGCGTCTTGGGCATGCCCATCAGGTTGATGGTGTTGCCGACGCCCGAGCTCTGCATCAGCAGCACCGAGCGCTGGCCGCCCAGCCACGCACCGGCGGCGAGCGGAATGCCCTCCTCCTCGGTCGTGAGGGCCAGGGTGCGGATCGAGTTCGACTTCTGGCAGGCCTCGATCAGGCGGCCGTGGCCGGCGTCGGGGACGTGATAGACCTGCTTGATGTCGTGGTCCTGGAAGACCTCGAAGATCTGGTCGCGCCAGTCTGGCTTCGTAGCAGCGGTCATGATTCTCCCAATCCGGCTCAGGTTCGGTGGGGACCTTAGCTATAACGGCAGCGAAACTGGACGACTGTTGGGAATGACCAGATATAAAGATATTGTATGGCTCCCATGGAGCTGTCCCAACTTCGCACCCTCATCCACGTCGCCGACCTCGGGAGCCTGAGCAAGGCGGCCGACCGGATCGGCATCGCCCAGCCTGCCCTCAGCCGCCAGATCCGGATGCTGGAAGAGGAGCTGTCGGTCCGGCTGTTCACCCGCCACGGTCGCGGCATGGTCCTCACGGAGAAGGGCCGGGAAATCCTCGAACACGCGACGCGGGTCATGGCCGAGCTGGAGGAGATCCGGGCGACCGCCTCGGATCTCGACGCGCCCCTGAAGGGCCGGATCGCCATCGGGTTTCCGCCGACGGTGGCCGACATCCTCTCGCTGCCCTTGGTCGCCGCCTTCGGACAGACCCATCCGCAGGTCGAGTTGCGGCTGGTCGGCGCTTACACCGGCCATCTGATCGACTGGCTGCATCGCGGCGAGATCGACGTTGCCATCCTCTACGATCCGCAGTCTGCCCGGTCGCTGCGGTCCGAGCCGTTGCTGCTGGAGGACCTGTTCCTGATCGGGCCGGCCGGCTCGGGGCTTTCCGGCGACCGCTCGATCCCGTTCTCGGAACTCGAGGGCAGGCGCATTCTTCTGCCCAGTACCCGTCACGGATTGCGGACGATCGTCGAGCAATGCGCCATCGAGGCCGGCATTGCGCTCCAGATCGCCGTCGAAGCCGATTCCTACGCCACCCTGAAAGACCTGGTCCGCCACGGCCATGGCTGGACGATTCTGCCGCTGTCACCCATCCACGACGACATCGCAGCGGGGCGCCTGCTCGCGGCACCCCTGACCGATCCGGCGCCGGTCCGGCAACTGGTCCTGTCCTATCCGGCCGACCGCCCGGTCTCCCGACTCACGCGTTTAGCCGGAGACAAGATCGCCGACATCGTCGCCGATCAGGTCGAGCGGATGATCTGGCCGGGGCAGTTGCTCAGAA